>JASLYQ010000007.1 GCA_030739735.1 Alphaproteobacteria bacterium
CAAGCGCTCGGCGCGCCTCTGCGGGCGTGTCTCCTTTGAGCGCCGAGTGCGGGCGGATGGTGTTGTAGTCGTGGCGCGCTGAACTTTCCCAAGACCGCCCATTTTACGTCGCCACGGGCCAGTTAAGCCGGCAAAGAGAGGAAGGCGGAGACGGGCGTACGGAATGGTAGGTATCGAGCCTCCGCATCAACGTTTTGCCCAAGTTCGGTAAAGGTGGCATCGAGCCCCCGCAACCAATAATTAAGCCGCTAATCCAATGGGTTAGTGGCTTTTTTCTTTTTGACGCTAATGCCGACTCCCAGAAAAGTGCGCGCGGGTTCAAAGGTTGACCCGTATCGGCATGGATTAAGCCCCATCTAGGAAATTCCGGTTTCTAATCTGATCCCTAGGTTTGAGGGTCGTTCTTAGAGCCGGGGTTATTGGACATGCCGGGAATGTCTTCTATCAAGTCGATAAACATGGGGTCGTCCGGGCCGGGTAGGGAGTTGCCGCCCTTGGCTATGTCATCTGGTGTGATGCCCGGTATGTAGCCACTTGTTTTAAAGGGGTTGGGCGCGAGAGGCGGCGGCATTGCCACAGAGGTGCCAAGCATATTGGGCACAGAGGCGGCGGCATTGCGGCTAATTTTTCCGATCGATGTCGAGAGTGTACGTGAAATTTTAGGCATCATCGAATCTGGATTTATAACGCGTACCGCTCCGGGGGCTATCGGGGCCGCGGCAATACGTGCGTTCTGGGCCGCGGCTGGCTGCACGGTACCGAAGGCGAGGCTGAGGGCAGCGGCAATGGCGAAACTGCTCGTGGTGGTAATACGCACGGTACTCTCCTATCTGTCTTCTGGCACCGCCCTGTGCGGGGCCGTGTTGTCTTGAACAATCAGAAGCTATGCTGGAAGGCGTGATGGAGAAGTGACGCCTGTCACAAAGTAATCTTACTAGGGCGCTGAGCGCCGATTTTTCCGAGAGCCGTGGCCGCGGCCGCGATAGCGGCACCGCGAGGCAGTTAGGGCAGTAAAGAGAGGAAGGCGGAGGCGGGCGCACGAAATGGTAGGTATCGAGCCGCCGCATCAACGTTTTGGCCAAGTTCGGTATAGGTCGCATCGAATCTCCTCGACCAACCTTTTCACGATAAAGCAATGAGTTAGCCGCCCTTTGGGGCGGCTTTTTTTGTGTCCGGTTGCAAAACGGTTGCACGCGTTTTTTTGGCGCTGTCCGTGTCAGTTCGGTGTTCTCAATCGCACGTGTCCTTTCATCCTTTACTTTCAGAAATCTGAGTTATTTTCATTCCAAGGCGTCAGCGTCTTGTAGAAAATAGCCTGCTTAATGTTGGTGCCTTTTAAGTTAGTTGTGGAGATGTATACCTCACTCAAGTCAGTTCCACTCAAGTCTACCCCACACAAGGTAACCTCATTCAAGTTGGCCTTATACAACTTGGTGCCAATAAAGTCGGCACCAATAAAGTCGGCATATGGCTTGTTCGCTAAGCGTTTTTGTTCTGTTAATTGTTTGGTTCGTCGCAGCTTCAGGGCGACGGTCAGAGGGTGTTGGTGAGGTGGTGAAGAAACGACCACGTATTTCAACTATCTTTTGGTTTTTCGCCAGAGCGTGTTACGCTGCTGTGATGAACGTGCGATTTACGCTAACGCTCACGGCGCTCGCCGCGTTGGTGCTGGCCGCCTGCAACGGCCAGAGATTGCCGGCCAGCACGGCGCCAATGACCGCCCAAGGGGACACCGGCGCCGCCTTTCAGCCGGTTACCGATGTGCCGATCCCAGACGGTGCGCGACTCGACAGCGAGCGCAGCCTGGTGCTCGGCGGGCAGGACAATTGGACCGGGCGGCTGGTGTTCAATGTCGGCGAATCCCCCTCCGAAGCGTTCGCCCTCTACCATCAGGAAATGCGGCGTTTTGGCTGGCGCCTAATCACCAGTGCGCAGTCTGAATCAAGCGTGCTGGCATTCTCTCAAGGAGAGCGCATTGCCACCATCCGGATCGAAGGCCGCAACCTTTCTGGCACCACCGTCACCATTATAATGTCGCCCCGCCATGCGGGCGGCGATAACTAGGTACAGGTGACGCCGCTCGGAGAACGAGGCGGGTGGTTTGAGCCGGGAGGCAGAGATGGAAAGTATTTTTATTTCTCCAACGGGCGTAAGAATCTTATCGCCCGCGACGCCGTGGTGCCATGGCCATGTGCCGGTGAACTTTCCCAAGCGCGGCCATTCTATGTCGCTACGAGCCACTTAGGCCGGCAAAGAGAGAAACGCGGAGACGGGCGTACGGAATGGTAGGTGTCGAACCCCTTCAGCAAATTGTATCAATGACTTAACCGCTCTTTGGGGCGGCTTTTTCGTGTCTGCTTACAGAATGCTTGCACGCGTTTTTGGAAAGTGCAGGCAAAAGGGCATCGAACCTGACGGTTAGGGGTTGATGTTAACTCCATGTTTGATGCAGGCCTAATCACCCTGGCCGACGATTATTCAGCGATCGTTAGCGATCGCGTCTTGGATATGTCCAGGGGTTACGGGCGGTTGTAGGGAAAACGCTAAGGCTCCCGGGGGGAACGAACGTCATATCCGTCGAAGGCTGCGATCGCCTATCACCGCGAAGACATATTCGTCGCTTAAATAGTTGACCGATTTCGGTTCGTGTCAGTTCGGTTTTCTCAATCACACGTGCCCTTTCGTCCCTTACTTTCAGCAACCTGAGTTATCTTCACCCCAAGGCGTCAGCGTCTTGCAGAAAATAGCGTGCTCAATGTTGGTATCATGCAAGTTAGTGGTGGAGAGGTCTACCTCACTCAAGTCTACCTCACTCAAGTCGGCCTCACTCAAGTTGGCACTACTCAAGTTGGCAAAACGCAAGTCGGCAAAACTCAAGTTGGCCTTACTCAAGTTGGCAAAACGCAAGTTGGCATTCTCCAAGTCGGCACCAATCAAGTCGGCGGAACTCAAGTTGGCACCAATCAAGTCGGCACCAATCAAGTAGGCAGAACTTAAGTTGGCATTCTCCAAGTCGGCACCAACCAACTTGGCAGAACCCAAGTCGGCATCACGCAAGTGGGCCTCTTTCAAGTCGGCACTCCTCAAGTCGGCAAAACGCAAGTTAGCACCAATTAAGTTGGCACCACTCAAGTTGGCACTCCACAAGTCTGCATAACTCAAGTTGGCACCACTCAAGTTGGTACCACCCAACTTGGCACTCCTCAAGTTGGCACTACTCAAGTTGGCATTCTCCAAGTCGGCACCACTCAACTTGGCCAAAAACAAGTCGGCGCCACTCAAGTCGGCACCACCCAAGTCGGCACTACTCAAGTTGGCATTCTCCAAGTCGGCCTCACGTAAGTTAGCCTCACTCAAGTTGGCCTTCTCCAAGTTGGCAAAACTCAAGTAGGCAGAACTCAAGTTGGCCTTCTCCAAGTTGGCACTCCACAAGTAGGCAGAACTCAAGTTGGCCTTCTCCAAGTCGGCACCACCCAACTTGGCCAAAAACAAGTTGGCATTCTCCAAGTCGGCTTCACGCAAGTCAGCTTCACTCAAGTTGGCCTTCTCCAAGTCGGCACCACCCAACTTGGCCAAAAACAAGTTGGCATTCTCCAAGTTGGCAAAACTCAAGTAGGCAGAACTCAAGTTGGCATTCTCCAAGTCGGCACCACCCAACTTGGCCAAAAACAAGTCGGCACCACCCAAGTCGGCACTACTCAAGTGGGCCTCACTCAAGTCGGCACTACTCAAGTTGGCCCCACTCAAGTTGGCCCCACTCAAATCACACTCTGCACAGCCATTGAGCGCTTGAAGTTTCAGGAGGTCAGTTTCATCAAATGCGGTGGCAGCTCCGCTGCCACAGAGGGCCATCGCCGAAACCAAGAGAGCAGTCAGTTTTTGGAAGTTCCACATTATTTACTGCCTCCCCCCTATTCTTCGTCATATCACGCGTTTAGCAGATCTACCACTTACCCTTGGATCAAGGAGCGTGATCCATGGTGCAGCACTACAACACGGTCAGGCTATCGCGCTCGACTACGACAATGTGCGCGCCAGAATCGACGACGGCTATCTCGGCTGACCCGGTGATTCGCACCCAGGTGCACGCTAAAACATCAAGCTCTAGTCCTGTTCGTGATAGACTCGCGTAAGGGCGATCCTGCTGCGACGGAGGCTGCGCAGAAATGCGTTCAGGGCATCAAGGATGGGGCGGCATGGATTGTTCCGAGCGCGCCGCCTATAATCTTCAATATCAGCCGGTTCGGCTTCGGAATCGATGAATGGGCCAAACAACCTTAGGAATGGGCAAGGAATTTTCGTGACATGGTTGGTACTGTGAGATTTTCCATCCGGGATGGACTGCGTGGTGTGGCGGGGCTTTGGCTCGCTATGGTGGTGGTCGCTTCGGCTGAGGCCGATCAGGCCAGGACCCTCCAGTGGGAGGATTTGCTGCCGGAGGCCCTGTACGATGTGGAAGTCAGGGCTGTGGCCCTGCAGGAAAAGATGAACCAGCTCACACCCCAAGCGGTGGAAGCGTACCGGCGTGTGGCCGACGAGCGTCTGGTGCGTGACAAACTGGCTTCTGGCCTGATCACGGAAGAGGAGTTGAGCGACTGGGACCGCCAATTGCTCGCTGACAAGCCAGGTGAGGTGAATCCGGACGCGGTGGCGTTCTGGGACGAGGTAGATAGCACGCGCGATGCGATGGAGGGGCTCGACGGCGTGGTCGATGACCGGAACAACGGCCATCTCGTGCGTATTCCGGGATATGCCTTACCACTCGAGTTCGATGGTACCGCGGTCAGTGAGTTTTTGCTCGTGCCCTATGTCGGGGCCTGTATTCACTCGCCGCCACCGCCGCCCAATCAAATCGTGTTCATCAAGGTATCGGAGCCGTTCTCCAGCAAAGGGTTGTTCACACCGGTGTGGGTCGAAGGAGTTCTGAATACAACTCTTGACTCGCACGAACTCTCCCTAGTAGATGGTAGAGCACCTATCGATGTCGGATACAGGATAGAGGGAGCGGTGGTGGCCCCGTACGAAGAAGAGTTTTGAGTAGAGTTCCATGGGACTGACGGCAGAACGTGATAACCCTCGTCTAGAATCGGAATCGTATGGCGAGGGTGAAAAAGCCCTCCCGATCGTTGCGGTTCAGGACCTGAGCTTTCGTTGGAGTGTCCGGGCGCCCTATGTTCTGGGCATTGGCGAGCTCTCGATCCAACGCGGTGAGCGCATTTTTATTGAAGGCCCGAGCGGCAGCGGCAAAACCACGCTCTTAAATCTGCTCGCAGGCGTGGTGACGCCTGATTCCGGCCATATCGTTATTCTTGGCACGGATATCGCCAGCTTGAGTGGCCCCGAGCGCGACGCCTTTCGGAGCGCCCATATAGGCTTGGTCTTTCAGATGTTCAATCTGATTCCCTACCTGTCAGCGATTGAGAACGTGTTGCTGCCGTGCCGTTTTTCACATGCGCGTCGCGCTGCGCTGGCGGAAGCAGGCACCACGCCGCAGGAAGAGGCGCATCGCCTGTTTTCTCATTTACAGCTCGATTCCGAGCACCTCTTGCGCGGCTCCGTCACGCGCCTCAGTGCCGGCCAGCAGCAACGGGTTGCAGTGGCCCGTGCCTTGATCGGCAAGCCTGAACTCATGATATGTGATGAGCCGACCTCTGCGCTCGATGCCGACGCGGCGCGCGCCTTTCTCCAGCTGATTTCTGCCGAGGCGGCCGCCTCTGGGGCGACATTGGTGTTTGTCTCCCATGACCGGAGCCTTGCCGGTATGTTCGATCGCACGGTCGAACTGCCCAAGATCAACCAACCTGCCGGAGCATTGGGGTCATGACCGCGCCGCTGTTTGGTCTGGCACGGCGAAGCCTGTTCAACCGGCGGGTTACGGCCGGCCTGACCGTGCTCACCATTGGCCTCAGCGTCGCCCTGCTGCTGGGTGTCGAGACGGTCCGTTCCGGGGCACGGCTGAGCTTCACCAACACGATCTCGAGCACGGATCTAATCGTGGGCGCCCGTACGGGACCGACTCAACTGTTGCTCTACTCCGTGTTCCGCATTGGCAATGCGACCAATGGCATATCCTATGAAAGCTACGAGGAGGTCGCGAGCTGGCCCAACGTGGCTTGGGCCGTGCCGCTCTCCCTTGGCGATTCCCATCGCGGTTTCCGCGTCCTCGGAACCACAGATGAATATTTTTCATACTATCGATATGGAAGAAAACAACCCCTGGCTTTTGCCGAAGGCGCGCCTTTCGCCGACGCGCATGACGCCGTGATTGGCGCCGATGTGGCGGACGCGCTAGGTTATAGCATCGGCAGCTCACTCGTGGTCGCGCACGGGCTTGATTCCCTGGGCCAAACCGATCATGACGACGAGCCATTTCATGTCACCGGCGTGCTGGCCCGCACAGGCACCCCGATTGACCGCACCGTCCATGTCAGCCTGCAGGCGATCGAGCAGATTCATGACGGCTGGGAGGACGGCATGCCGCCTCGGCCGGGGCACGATATCGAGAGGGAACACGAGCACGACATGGAAGCCGAGCCGCTGGCGATCACGGCTATCCTTCTCGGCGTAACGTCGAAGCTTGCGACGCTCGATATCCAGCGCAAGGTGAATACATACGAAGTCGAGCCCCTGCTCGCGATCCTGCCGGGCGCCACGCTGCAGGAACTATGGGACAGTATCGGCACACTGGAATCCGCCCTGCTGGCAATTTCGGTCATGGTCGTCGGCACGGGCCTGCTAGGCATGATGACGGTCAGCCTTGCCGCCTTGAACGAGCGTCGGCGCGAGATGGCGATCCTGCGATCGGTTGGCGCGCGCCCGGCCCATATATTCGGCCTGCTTGTGCTCGAATCCGGCATACTGGCGCTGGCCGGAGCACTGGCTGGCCTGGCTATGCTTTACGCTCTCTTGGGAGTCCTTCAGCCTTTCATCCAGGCAAGCTTCGGCTTGCATCTAACCATTGATGCGCCTTCGCTCTGGCAGTGGACCGTGCTTGGCCTAGTCGTTCTGGCAGGTTGCCTCGCCGGTATCATTCCAGCGACCCGCGCCTATCGCAACACTTTGGCCGACGGCCTGATCGTTCAGACCTAAAAGGTCACGGGCTCTGCGGCTCGCATGAATCCGCTTCGGGCTTGACGACGGCGATAGCCGGGGTGCGCTGAAGCTCGTCGACATCACCTCGACCTCGGAGTGGCAGGTCGGCACCGTAAGCCCCTACTTCGGCAGCCACGAGCTCAGCTATCTGCCATTTCCCGGAGAGATGATTACCGAGCGGACCAACCTCGCCTTCATTTACGTCTCTATGGACAGCAAAAAAACTGTCGATCTCCGCGAATTTCTGAAGTCGCGGCTGGCGGAAGGTTAGCCGGAGGCCGCCTTGACTTAGAAAATATTTGGCCGCAACGTGGACACATATGCGGTGGTGTGCCGGCCGCCGACAAACGGCAGCGTGCCGCACGCCCAGGCCCTGAATGTCAAGAAATCAGCTTCATTCAAGGCGAGCGCGGATGAGGTCTGGCACGTTATCAACGAATTCGGTAGTTTGCAAAAATGGCATCCGTGGTTCGCGGACTCCACATTGTACACTGAGAATGGTGCTCTGCATCGCTTGGTCGTGGCCAGTGACGGCGCCTGGGTCGTCGAGAGCTTGGAGGCTTATTCGTGGGCCGGCAAGTCGTACACCTACAGCATCGTCGACGGCGTATTCCCGATCGCGAACTACACCGCGACCATCGCGGTGAGTGAGTCCGGCACTGGCTCGACCATAACCTGGTCGTCGTCCTTTGACGCTGCGGGCATGGCGGACGAGGAAGTTGTGAAGCTCGTCATCGACGCCTATCAGACCGGCTTCAAGGGCATCGCCACAATCACCGGCGAATAGCGCCAGGAACCACAGGTGACTAGCCTGATTCAGGTGGTCCAGCCTTTATGAGAGAGTTAGACCGGCAAAGAGAGGACGGCGGGGACGGGCGTACGGAATGCTAGGTATCGATCCCCCCAACGTTTTGCCCAAGCTCTGTAAAGGTCGCATAGAGCCCCCGCAACTACCCCAATATTGCGCTAGCGATTTAGTGCTGTGGCTATAAATTACGAATCTGGTTCAGACAGAAAGTAGTTTGCTACAAAAGCAAGACCAGACGACTTGGTTTAGAATCATCGGCTCCACCCCCAGGTTCGAACTTGAATCTGGTCACCGCTAGATGCCCGTGATGCTGTGTGTCAGTTTGTCGAGGCGGCACCACGTCGGCAGTTGTTCGCAGGCATCATTGCGCTGATTAACGGACTGTGTGGGTCGCCCTTTGAGGACGCTTCCGCATGGCTCGGCAGTGTCGGCCTCAAGCCGTCCAACTATGGCATTCTCGATGGCAGAACATTGACCAAATACATTGAGGTGGGCCATATTCAAGAGCCATTAGCCGAATGGATCGGTCCGGATCCAATCGATTGTTTCGCGCAACAAGGTTGGGATACCACGCACCTTTACGCCTAGGCTATCGCGCCGGGTGAAATCGAACCCAGTGGAAGTGACCGGTTTCTCGGTCAGCGGCGCGGGCATCTTCATGTCGGGGAGAATTATTTGAATCTCGGCATAAATATCTTGCCAATGCCAACTGTCATACACGCCGAAATAGCGCCCTGATGCACCTGGATTTTCGTAGGCCGCCATAAACAGCGCCGCCAGATCATGCAAGTGGATCATTGAGGTCGAAGTGTTGGGCACTGTCTCATGACGGCCCTCCCGCCCTTCGATCAGAGCCTTAAGCCAGACATGAGGATTGCCATTCATCTGCGCTGGCAAAATCACGGGCCCGAACATGCCGGTCGGCAAGAGAATCGATAGTCGAATATTGTTCTCTTCCGCAAATTTGATTGCAGCCTTCTCCATCACGGTTTTGGTGGCTGAGGTATACTTCTTGGATCGACATTGCACCTTTTCATCGGACCAATGGTCGACCTCGTTCTTAACCGGGATCGGGGGCAAGGGATTGGTGCTGCTGGTGCTGCTGCAGATCACCACGTTTTTGATGCCTTGGCGCGCACCGGCGCGCATAATATTCATACAGCCATTGACCGTAGGCATGATGATTTCGGCACAACCCTGTTCGTCATCCATTTCCCGCGCCGGTATGCCCGAGGGACCGGCATATGTCGGAATAAGACAGGCTATGAACACACAGTCGACGCCATCGAGTGCGTCATCAAAATCCCCAATATTGGCCATGTCGGCACTCGCTAAGGTCAAACGCTTTGATGCGCCGGGCAGCGCCATTAAATAGGGCGCCTTGCTTGGCGCGTCCTTGTCGCGCATGGTACCGCGAATCCGATAGCCTCGATCGAGCGCGGCTTTGACGATATTTGAGCCCACTAGGCCACTGGCCCCTACGACACAGAGGGTTGATTCTGATGGAGTCATCACCGACAGCCTGTTGAATCGTTAAAATGAATCGTGACCAGCCCCTAACGACCGGGCCAGTTTGATTGTTAGTTCATGACCAGCCTCTGGTCCATCGGGACGATAGTTACCTTATCCAGGGTCGAATTCGGTAGCTGCCTGATTTTCTCCTGCCTTCTTGGCCAATCAGGCCGGCAAAGAGAGGAATGCCGAGACCGGCGTACGGAATGGTAGGTATCGAGTCACCAGCCCTACATGGAAGATCTATAAACAGTCCCGTCTTGCTTTCGAGAGTTAGCCCTATCTTAACCGAAGGAGATGTGTGGTTTGAGTGCCTTATGCTACCATCAGTGAGTACCGGGAAAGACTAATCAGGGGAATGCCGTCATGGTCGGCGTGGAATATCTGAAGCCTACCCTCAACATCACCGCCGAGCGTTTGACCTGCCGGGCATCATCGAATCTGGATTTACTACAGAGGTGCCAGGCGTATTGGCCACAGAGGTGGCGGTATTGCGGCTGATTTCTCCGATTGGCGTCGAAAGTCCACGCGAGATTGTAGGCATCCTCGGCACGGCCGTGACAATGGGAATCCTCATTCTAGTAACGCTTATCGCCCCGGCCGGGTTGGGCATAGTAATCGAGCGCGGGCTGAAAGTCTTCTGGGCTGCGGCTGTCTGCACGGCACCGAAGGTCAGACTGAGGGCAGCGGCAATGGCAAAACTGCTCGTGGTGGTGATACGCATGGTATTCTCCTCTCTACGTCCTGGCACCGCCCCGTGCGCTGCCGTGTTGTCTTGAACAACCAGAAGCTATGCTGGAAAGCGTGATGGAGAAGTGACGCCTGTCACAAAGCAGTTTTATTAGGGTTCTGAGACGCTAATTTTCCCGAGAGCCATGGCCACGGTCGCGATAGCGGTGCCGGACCGTGGTGCCAGGGCCGTGGGACGGTGAACTTTCCCAAGACCGACCATTCTATGTCGCGACGAGCGAGTTGGGGCGGTAAAGAGAGGAAGGCGAGGGCGTCCCGGAGAACGCCGCCGGGGCGGTCAAGTAGTATACCAAGGC
Organism: Alphaproteobacteria bacterium; assembly: GCA_030739735.1. Lineage (NCBI taxonomy): Bacteria > Pseudomonadati > Pseudomonadota > Alphaproteobacteria > Alphaproteobacteria bacterium. The sequence continues at coordinate 10,459 of JASLYQ010000007.1, forward strand.
CGCCTCGAATGTCGCCGTCAACCCGGCCAATACCGCTCGCCTCCAGTCAATTGGCGCGCCACCTCAAATAATGCAGGCTGAATCGTTTGGCATGTACCTTGGGGTAGAGTTATCATTCTCTCATGCGATTGTTGGGTGCATACTTGTTCTTCAGTGTTGCGCTTCTTGTTGATCCGCTAGTCCACGCGTTCGCGACGGTCTTGAAGAGCGAGAACGTTGCACCAATGCCGACGATCAACTGACGCGCTTACCTCCGTTTGGTGTTTCCCACTGGCAGGGTGCACCTGAATGAGACCAAATAGAGAGGAATATATGACTAGCCAATTGTTTTCAGCCTTGAAGATAAAAGATGTCGAACTGGTAAACCGAATTGTCATTGCACCCATGTGCCAATATAGCGCCAAGAAAGGCGTGCCCAACGATTGGCACCTGATGCACTTGGGCCAGTTTTCCGTATCCGGAGCTGGGTTAGTAATTGCCGAGGCAACGGCGGTTGAGGCCATCGGCCGTATATCCCCAGGCTGCCCGATCCTCGAAACCGATGAGCAGGAAGAGGCCTTCGCTCGCATCGTGAAGTTTTTTGATGATTTTGGTGTTGCCCAAGCGGGTATCCAGCTTGCTCACGCCGGGCGCAAGGCTTCGACCGATATGCCGTGGAACGGTGGCAAGCCGTTGAGCCCAGATCAAGGCGGCTGGAATACAGTTGGCCCGTCTGCCGAGCCGTTTGAAGACGGTTGGCATACGCCGGCAAAAATGACTCGCGAGGACATGGACCGCATTCGCGATTGTTTCGTCGCATCTGCCAAACGTGCCGACCGGATCGGTTTTAAGGTAGTCGAACTGCATGGTGCGCACGGCTATTTGATGAGCCAGTTCCTTTCGCCAATCGCCAATCACCGCACAGACGAGTACGGTGGCAGCCTCGAAAACCGCATGCGCTATCCTCTTGAGATATTTAATGCAGTCCGCGCCGTGTGGCCGGAAGGCAAGGTCTTGGGAGTGCGCTTGTCCGCTACCGATTACGACGAGCCGGGCATCACCATAGAAGAGTCCGTCGAGGTCTCGAAGGCGCTGAAGGAGCTTGGATGTGATTTCATTGATTGTTCGTCCGGCGGCAACTTGGCGACCCGTCCGCCGGTAGGAACTACCGGACCGGGTTACCAGGTGCCCTTCGCCGAAGCCATCAAGAAGGGCAGCGGTATCATGACCATGGCGGTCGGCATGATCCGTGACCCCCATTTGGCTGAGGATGTGGTGGCATCGGGTAAGGCCGATCTGGTGGCGTTGGCGCGCGGCATGCTCTACGACCCACACTGGCCAATGCATGCGGCTGACGTACTTGGTGTCGAGGCGTCCTATCCGCCACAATACATGCGTTCGCGCCCAAGCCTGTGGCCAAAAGCATTTCCTGAGTTTCAGCAAGCAGCGGCTGACTAATCCAGACTATTGGGAGGTCGGCTCGGTAAGGTCATCAATGGGGTTCATGGTATCAACCGGGTAATTTACAGAGCATGAACTCTATTTTTTAGCAACGAAACTTGTTGTTATACAAAACAAAGTGCATGTACCAAATATAGGAAAACACAAATCATGAAGAAACTCACAGTAATCTTTATAATAACATGTTTGGTCACGGTGGTTTGTGGAGTAAATATAACTGTGGCGGACGAGGCCAAGCCAGAATGGCAATTCATGCAGACGGCAGAGAAGGCAGAAGTCACTTCCGAAACAACTTTGGTGATGCTGTCAGGCCGCGACATCTTTGCCTTCACCGACCGTCCTTATCGTAAGCACGCATACATCACGACTGAAACGTTTGCTTCACTGTGGGGCGAAGGTGGGACGTTTAGGGAAAACCCACCTAATGCAGTGCTGACATGGGTCTCAGGAGAGAATATGAAGGAAAGCGAGATTATAATAAATGGTGGGGAGTGGCATGGCGACGGTAGAGTGACGTATTCTTATACTTTAGAGGCCGGGGACGTGCCGGAGCTCAGCATCACCACGCCATCTCTTTTTATTGATGGGTATGAGTGCCTGTGCACGTTTTTATACATAGTATGCTTACGTGGAATCACAGGGATTAACATGTGTTCGTGATTCAATGAAAGCGCAACAGGGCCTATCGGCAACCCCGTCACGAGCTTCGATCATCGACCGGATCCTGGGCTGAGATTGCAAGCCTCAGCGGTTAACCATTCGTTGCCAGAGTGTTGCCAAACGCTCGATCCAGAAAGGATCAAGGAGTTATGATCTCTCGCAACCCCTTGATTTATCTGGTGGAGCCAGGCGGAATCGAACCGCCGACCTCTTGAATGCCATTCAAGCGCTCTCCCAACTGAGCTATGGCCCCGTATGTTTGGTGGGCGTTCGGGCGCCTCTACAGCCGCCAAACTAGAACATTTGCCGCGCCTTTGGAACTAGTTTGATGGTGTGCCGGATCAGTTCTTTCGGTCCTTATCGCCGACCAACACGTTGGCGTCGTCCTTGTCGTCCTTGGTGGTCAGGGGGGCGTCATCCACGTCGTTCTCGGTGTCGTTCTCAGCGTCGTCATCCACCACTTTCTTCGGTTTCTTCGAGGGCGCGGGTTCGGCGGGTTTTGGCGCTGCGCGCGTCGGCTTTGGCTTGATTACGGCCTCGACCACGGTCTCACACTTCGGACATGTGGGTGGCAAATTTCCCATGTCATAAAACTTGGCGCCACAGCTTGTGCAGAGATGCTTGTTACCCAAGTCTTTCGTAGCCATCGTGCTATCCTTTCTCAACGCGTCTCACCACAGCGTGGTCGGAGGTCGCCTTTGCCATGATCGCCAACCGCCTGTCAAAGCAAAATTGCCCCGGCGCCAGCTCTCGCATATGCGCGCCATCCATGCTAGGGCTCGCGCAAAGAAGCAATTCAATCGAGCGACAGTAGAAACAGCGTGCAACCCTTGCAATCAACAGCAACCGGCACACTTGGGGGCGACATTGTCGCGCCCGGCGATAAATCTATTTCCCACCGCGCGCTCCTGCTTAGCGCCCTGACAGTGGGGCAAACCGAGATCGACGGCCTGCTCACGGCCGAGGATACGCTAGCTACGGCGGCGGCGATCTCTGCGCTGGGTGCGCCGGCCAGTTACGATGAGGCTGGACGTTGGCACGTCACCGGTGTCGGTGTCGGCGGCCTCAGTGCGCCCGAAGGGGTGCTTGATCTTGGCAATAGTGGTACCGGCGCGCGCCTCCTGCTCGGCGTCTTGGTTGGGCATCCGCTGAGCGCGGTGTTGACGGGCGACGACTCCTTACGCTCGCGCCCCATGGCTCGCGTTACGGAGCCGCTCTCGCGCATGGGCGCGCATTTCGTCTGCGCTGACGGAGGGCGGCTGCCCATCACCGTGACCGGTACGGCTGATCCGCTGGCGCTGGACTATCGCTTGCCCGTGCCCTCAGCGCAGGTCAAATCCGCGTTGTTGTTGGCGGGTCTTTCGGCCGCAGGCCAGACAACCATCATCGAATCCAAGCCAACGCGCGACCACTCAGAGCGCATGCTGCGCTTGTTCGGTGCCAACGTGAGCAGCGATACCGAGGCGGATGGTGGCAAGCGAATTACGCTGGAGGGCCAGCCCGAGCTTGTCTCGCCTGGATCGTTGACGGTGCCGGGGGATCCCTCGTCGGCTGCCTTTCCCCTGGTCGCGGCATTGCTGGTGCCGGGCTCGCGCGTGACCGTTGGCGGTGTCTGCATCAACGCGTTGCGCACCGGCCTATACGAAAGTCTGAGCGAGATGGGGGCCACATTGGAGTTCGCCGAGACAGGCGAAGCCTGCGGCGATAGCGTAGCGGACCTCCACGCCAGTGCTAGCGCGCTTCGCGGTGTGACGGTCCCCGCCGAGCGAGCTCCACGCATGATCGACGAGTACCCCATCCTGGCTATCGCCGCCGCCTGCGCTAGTGGCACTAGCCGCTTTGAGGGTCTGGGTGAACTCAGGGTCAAGGAAAGCGACCGGCTGGCGGCGATCACCGACGGCCTGGCCGCCAACGGTGTCACGGTTGAAGGTGATGCGGATAGCCTGACCATAATGGGCGCCGGCGGCCCGCCACCTGGTGGCGGTACGGTCGTAACCCATGGCGATCACCGCATTGCCATGGCCTTCCTAATCTTGGGCCTGGTCACACGGCGGCCGGTGACCATCGACGACGGCAGCATGATCGCCACCAGCTTTCCCGGCTTTGCCGAACTGATGGGCGGTCTAGGCGCCTGCATCACCCAGCCATGATTATCGCCATTGACGGCCCGGCGGCGTCCGGTAAAGGCTCGCTCGCGCGGCGTTTGGCCGAGCGTTTCGATCTCGCCCATCTCGATACCGGTGGGCTCTATCGCGCCACGGCCTTGAGAGTGCTCGATGCTGGCGCCGATCCCGCTGACCCCGCCACAGCCGAAGCCGCCGCCAAAGCCTTGGACGTGACGGGCCTCGACAGTCCGCGTTTGCGCGATTCTGATGTTAGTGAAGCAGCGTCCCTCGTGGCCGGGGTGCCAGGTGTGCGCGCGGCCCTTCTCGCCTTTCAGAGGGATTTTGCACATAGCCCGCCGTGTGGTGCTGCCGGTGCTGTGCTTGATGGCCGCGATATTGGCAGCGTGGTGTTACCGGAGGCGGATGTGAAGTTCTTCCTCACCGCCAGCGCTGAGGCCCGCGCGGACCGGCGCCATAAGGAGTTGCGGCAGCGGGGCACGGAGAGTATAAGAGCCGCCGTTCTGCGGGAGCTCGCGGAACGGGATTTGCGAGACGAATCGCGTGATACGGCTCCGATGGTGCAGACGCCCGACGCGCTGCTGTTGGATACGACGAATTTGGATGCCGATGCCGCTTTTGCGGCAGCGGTGAAACTTGTTTTGGCGCGGCAGCAGCGAGCTGTACCGGAACACCGAGCCGAGTAAGAGAACCGGCCGGCTAACCGAACTTGAGGCGCAACATTATGAGCGATGTCGGCAGCACTGAGGGTGATGTCCCGGCGACGGGCGAGAATTTTGCGGCACTTCTGCAGGGCTATTACGACAATGCCGAAAAAATCGAGGGCACTGTGGTCACAGGGACCGTGATTGCTATCGATAACGAGATGGCGGTCATCGATGTCGGTCTCAAGGCCGAGGGCCGGGTGGCCCTGAAGGAATTCTCCTCGCCCACCGACGATGCTCAGATCAAGGTTGGCGACACGGTGGAGGTCTTTCTCGACCGCATGGAAAACCGCCGTGGCGAGGCCGTATTGAGCCGCGAGCGCGCCCGCCGCGAGGAAGCCTGGGTGGTGCTCGAAAAGGCTTTCAATAACAACGAGCGCACCGATGGCGTGATCTTCGGCCGTGTCAAGGGCGGCTTTATGGTTGATCTCGCTGGCGCTGTTGCCTTCCTGCCGGGCAGTCAGGTCGACGTGCGTCCGGTGCGCGATATCACGCCGCTGCTGAATACCAAGCAGCCCTTCCAAATTCTCAAGATGGATCGCCGCCGCGGCAATATTGTGGTCTCTCGCCGTGCTGTGATGGAGGAGACCCGGGCCGAGGCCCGCGCCGAGCTCGTCGCCAGCCTCAGCGAAGGCCAGGTGCTCGAAGGCGTGGTCAAGAACATCACCGATTACGGCGCCTTCGTCGATCTTGGTGAGGTAGACGGTCTGCTGCATGTTACCGACATCGCCTGGCGGCGCATCAACCACCCGAGCGAGGTTCTCAGCATCGGCCAGACCCTCAAGGTGCAGGTCATTCGCTTCAACGTCGAGACCCAGCGTATCAGCCTCGGTATGAAGCAGCTCGAGGCAGACCCCTGGGAGGGTGTCGACCTCAAATACCCGTTGGGCACCAAGTTCAAGGGCCGCGTCACCAATATTACAGACTATGGCGCGTTCGTGGAGCTGGAGCCGGGCGTTGAGGGCTTAGTGCATGTCTCCGAGATGAGTTGGACCAAAAAGAACGTGCACCCCGGTAAAATCATCTCGACCAGTCAGGAAGTCGAGGTGATGGTGCTGGACGTGGATCCTAACAAGCGCCGCATCAGCCTTGGCCTGAAGCAGTGCGTGGGCAATCCCTGGGAGGCCTTGGCCGACCTGCATCCGACCGACTCTCTGGTTGAGGGCGAGATCAAGAACATCACCGAGTTCGGTCTGTTCGTCGGTCTGCCGGGCGAAATAGACGGCTTGGTTCACCTTTCCGATCTTGACTGGAGCCTGTCCGGCGAGGAAGTGCTCAATAACTACAAGAAGGGCGATACGATCAAAGCCAAGGTTCTTGATATCAATGTCGAAAAGGAGCGTATCAGCCTTGGTATCAAGCAACTCGAAGCGGATCCGTTTGCTTCGGCAATGGCCGAGCTGAAGAGGGGCTCCGTGGTCACTGGCGTGATCTCGGCCGTGCTCGATGCGGGCCTCGAAGTGACCGTGAACGACGGCGCCGTCGGCTTCATTCGCAAGGCGGACCTGGCGCGCGATCGGGGCGACCAGCGCCCCGAGCGATTCGCGGTTGGCGACAAGATCGACACCAGAATCACCCAGATGGACAGCGCCAACCGGCGCCTCACCTTGTCGGTGAAGGCTCTGGAGATCGCCGAGGAGAAGGCGCAGATGGCCGAATATGGTTCGTCGGACAGCGGCGCCAGCCTGGGTGACATCCTCGGTGCCGCGATCAAGGCCAAGGCCGAAGCCGTGGATGGCGAGGCCGACGAGGTCGACGAGGCTGATGAGGCTGATGAGGCTCCCAAGGTGGCGGCTGAAGCGGAAGCGGAAGCGGAAGCGGAGACCCCTGCCGAGGCTGCGGCAGAGGAGACTGTCGATGATGGCGCTGAGAAGGAAGCCGGCGCCTAAGTCGCCGCAGCTCTCGCTCGCGCCTGCCGCGAGGCACTCAGGATGGCGTTCGATAGCGATGTGCTGATAGACCGACGGCGCCTCAAGCGCCGGTTGGCTACGTGGCGCCTGTTGGCGCTAATCTCTCTGCTTGCCGTTGTCGCGGTGGCCTTCTTGCGCGTGCCGAGTCTGCCTGGCAGCCAACATATCGCCGTGTTGTGGGTCGAGGATATCATTTTTACCGATCCCTACCGCGACGCCGCCATCGAGGCGCTGGTCGACGACCCCTCAGTCGCCGCCGTGATGGTCCATATTGACAGTCCCGGCGGCACCACGTTTGGCTCCGAGGCCCTGTATCGCGGCTTGCTGAAAGTCGGGGAGGTCAAGCCGGTGGTTGCGGTGATGAACCAGCTGGCGGCCTCGGGCGGTTACATGACCGCATTGGCCGCTGACTACATTGTGGCCCGAGAGTCGACCATCACGGGCTCGATCGGTGTGGTCCTCGAAGCGACTAACTTCGTCGGACTGATGGAGAAGCTGGGTATTGAGAACGATACCATCACCAGCGGGCCGTTGAAGGCACAACCCAACCCGTTGAGCCGGCTCAGTCCGGAGGCCCGTGCGGCCACGCGTCAGGTCGTTGATGATATCCACGTCATGTTCGTCAGCATGGTTGTCGAGCGCCGTGGCATGAGCGAATCCGAGGCGCAACGCCTCGCAGACGGGCGCATCTACACCGGGGCGATGGCTAAGGAGAACGGGCTCATCGACGCCATCGGCGGCGAGGAAGTGGCCATTGCCTGGCTGGAAGTGGCGCGCGATGTTGAGCCCGAGCTGCCGCTGCTCGACGTGCAAATCGACTATCCGGAAGAATTGCTCGATAAACTTCTTTCGGAATCGATTGGAAAATCCCAGTTACTTGAAAGACTTAGACTTGACGGGCTGGTCTCGCTTTGGCAACCTCGCGGTATCGAATAGAAATTTTTGGGGGACTCTAGCCGCCTGTCGCAGCACCTGTTTGTCGAGACCTGGGGTTGAAGCGATGGACGCGCATCTGATGAGTGGGCACGTGTCATGACCAAATCCGAATTGATTCAGGCTATGACCCAGGACAATCCGCACCTCTATCATCGCGATGTAGAGCGCATTGTCTCGACCGTGTTTGGTGAGATTTCAGACGCTCTGGCGCGCGGTGATCGTGTCGAGTTGAGAGGCTTCGGTGCCTTTTCAGTTAAGGCGCGAGCCGCCCGTGTGGGCCGCAATCCGCGTACCGGCGCGGCGGTGGCGGTACCCGAGAAATTTGCGCCGTTCTTCAAGTCTGGCAAGGAGTTGCGTCAGCGGGTTAACGAGGCGTGAGCGCTCGGGCCTGGACGTGAAGCTGCTGTGGCGTGCGGCGGCGCTGATTTTCGCGGCCATTGCGGTAGCCTTCGCCGTCGCCAATCGCCAGTCCGTCACTATCTCCCTGTCGCCGATCCCCGCTAGTGTCGAATTGCCGCTTTACCTTCTCGTGCTGGGCGTACTGGCGCTCGGTGCAGCGTTCGGCGGTCTCAGCAACTGGCTTGCGACCGGTGGTAGACGCCGAGCAGCGCGCGCCAGCCAACGCCAAGCTGCGGCCTTGGAGCGCGAGGTTGTGGAATTGCGTGAGGGCCGCGCACTTGCCAAGCCGCGGCGCGACGCGTTGTGATGTCTTGATATTGCCGCCACGGGATCGGATGTGTTACGCCCGCCGGGGTTCGAGGAACACTGTCATGGAGGATAGCCCATGACCGCAGCCGACCGCGCCGGGCAGATCATTTGTGCCGTCGATACCAGCGACGCCGACGAAGCCAGCATGCTGGCTGGTGCACTCGCCGGTCGTGTCGGCGCGCTCAAGCTGGGTCTAGAGTTCTTTTCCGCCAATGGTCCGGACGGCGTGCGCCAGGTCGCCGCGGGTAGCTTGCCGATCTTCCTTGACCTCAAGCTCTACGATATTCCCAATACGGTCGCCCGCGCGCTTCACGCTGCAGCACCGTGTGATCCCATGATGATCACGCTTCATGCCAGTGGCGGCGCGGCGATGATGCGGGCGGCCGCAGCCGCGGCCATGCGGATCGCCGATGGTGCGGACGGGCGGTGTCCGTTGCTGCTGGCCGTGACCGTGCTGACGAGTTTTAATGAAGACGACATCGCTACCGTTGGTATGCACGGACCCATTGCCGACCAGGTCAGGCGGCTCGCCGAATTGGCCCAGGATTGCGGCATGGACGGTGTTGTGGCCTCGGCTCACGAGATCACCACGATCCGTCAGCTCTGTGGTGACGAGTTCAAGGTAGTGGTACCCGGCATCCGTCCGGCCTGGTCGACTGCGGATGACCAAAAGCGCATCGTCACGCCGGCGGACTCGGTGCGCAACGGCGCCGACTATCTGGTCATCGGCCGACCCATTACGAGTTCGGACGATCCGGCTGCTGCCGCTGAGCGTATTGCCGACGAGATGGCGACGATATCCGGTTGACCGATGATCAGCGTAGTCAGCGCAAAGATTTGCGGCCTGAGCGACGAGGCGTCTTTGGCGGCAGCGCTCGCCGGTGGCGCGCGGCGTGTCGGGTTTATCTTCTTTCCTCGCTCACCTCGGTATCTCGAAGTGGAGCGAGCGGCGGCCTTGGCGGCGCGCGTGCCAGAGGGCGTCGACCGGGTCGGTGTTATGGTCGATCCTGGCGACGATCAGCTAGCGCGCCTGCTGGCCAAGGTGCCCCTTGAAATGGTCCAGCTGCATGGCAGCGAGAGCCCCAGTCGCGTCGCCGATGTGAAGCAGCGCTACGCCTGGCAGGTGATCAAGGCCATCCCCTTGGCTACCGCTGCCGACCTCGCTGCCGCCGAAGCCTATGAGCGTGTAGCCGATTGGCTGTTGTTCGATGCCAAGGCACCGCCCGGTGCGGCCCTGCCAGGCGGGCGCGGCGTAGCTTTCGACTGGCGGCTGTTGAGTGATCGCCGGTGGCGGCTGCCGTGGCTGCTCTCGGGTGGGCTCGATGTCGATAACGTCGCCCACGCGGTGGCTCTCACCGGCACCGAGCATGTCGATGTCTGCTCCGGTGTCGAGGTGCGGCCAGGGCAAAAGGACGCGGTTAAGATAGGCGCCTTTCTGGCCGCGGTGGCGGCCCTGACGCGAACCAAAGAGTGAGCGTAAATGACGGCAATCAACAGCTATCGCGAGGGTCCCGACGAGCAGGGCCATTTCGGCAATTTCGGCGGCCGCTTCGTAGCCGAAACCCTGATGCCGCTGATCCTCGACCTCGAGCGCGCCTATGGCGAGGCCAAGGTCGATCCTGCCTTCGCGGCGGAGTTCGACGACCTGATGGCCCATTACGTGGGTCGGCCGAGCCCGCTTTACCTTGCTCAGCATCTTAGCGAGCAGCTTGGCGGTGCGCGTATCTATTTCAAGCGCGATGAACTCAATCACACCGGTGCCCACAAGATCAATAACTGCATCGGTCAGATTTTGCTGGCGCGGCGCATGGGAAAAACGCGGATCATCGCCGAAACTGGCGCTGGCCAGCATGGCGTTGCCACAGCAACCGTCTGTGCGCTGTTCGGGTTGCCGTGCACGGTCTATATGGGCGAGACAGATATCGTTCGTCAGCAACCCAATGTCTTTCGCATGAAGCTCTTGGGCGCGGAGGTGTGCTCGGTGACCTCGGGCACGGCAACCCTGAAGGACGCAATGAATGAGGCACTGCGCGACTGGGTAACTAATGTTGAAAATACCTATTACATCATCGGCACTGTGGCCGGTCCGCACCCATACCCTGAGCTGGTGCGCGACTTCCAGTCGGTGATTGGGCGCGAGGCGCGCGAGCAGATTCAGGCTGCCGAGGGCCGTCTTCCGGATACCCTGGTGGCCTGTATCGGCGGCGGCTCGAATGCTATCGGCCTGTTCCACCCCTTCCTCGACGATCGCGACGTGCGCATCATCGGCGTTGAGGCCGGCGGTGAGGGCGTCGAGACCGGACGCCACGCGGCCTCGCTCAGCAGCGGTACGCCTGGCGTGCTGCACGGCAACCGCACCTATCTGCTGCAGGATGATGATGGCCAGATCGCCGACGCCCATTCCATCTCGGCTGGGCTCGATTATCCTGGCATCGGTCCGGAGCATGCCTGGCTGTACGAGCAGGGCCGCGTGGATTACGTCTCGGTTACGGACAGCGAAGCGCTAGACGCCTTCCAGCTCTGTTCGCGCCTCGAAGGCATCATCCCGGCGTTGGAGCCGGCGCATGCGCTTGCCCATGTGATCAAGATTGCACCCGACCTGCCGAACGACCATCTCTTGGTAATGAACATGTGCGGCAGAGGCGACAAGGATATCTTCGCCGTGGCGGAGAAGCTGGGTGTGAGGCTGTGAGTCGGATCGAGAAGCGCTTTGCGGCCCTGGCGGACGATGGTCGTGCGGGCCTTGTGGTTTTCGTCATGGCGGGCGATCCGGATGCCAAGCGCGGGCTGGCACTGGTCAAGCGCCTGCCGGCCGCTGGTGCCGATGTCATCGAGCTCGGCATGCCGTTCACCGATCCCATGGCCGACGGACCGGCCATCCAGCTGGCCGGGCAGCGCGCCCTCGCAGCGGGCCAGACTCTGGCCAAGACGCTTGCGATGGTGCGGGAGTTTCGTGATGGTGACGACGACACGCCGATTATCCTCATGGGGTACTACAATCCTGTCTATGTCTACGGTGTTGAGCGCTTTCTCGATGACGCCCTGGTCGCCGGCGTGGATGGCCTGATCGTCGTCGATCTGCCGCCGGAGGAGGATGAGGAGCTTTGTCTTCCCGCCCTCGAGAAGGGCGTCGCCTTCGTCCGTCTGGCGACGCCGACCACGGACGATGAGCGCCTACCGGTAGTGCTGCGTAACACCAGCGGTTTCCTGTATTATGTTTCGATCACCGGCATCACCGGTGCCGGGGCGGCTGACCAAGACGCGATGGCCGCGGCGGTGGCGCGGCTAAAGCATCGTACAGACTTGCCGGTGGTGGTCGGCTTTGGCATCAAGACGCCGGAGCAGGCGGCGGCGGTAGCGCGCCATGCCGATGCGGCAGTGGTGGGCTCGGCCTTCGTCGACCGTATTGCTATGGCCGAGCGTGACGGTGGCGATCCCATTGCGTCGGTGGTCGAGCTGGTCGAGTCGTTGGCTGCTGGCGTGCGTGGCGCGCGAACATAAGGAAAAAGTAGAGCGAAGCATGAGTTGGCTCAATAATTACGTCAGGCCAAAGATCAGGGCGCTGGTGACACGTCGTAATGTGCCAGATAATCTGTGGGACCAGTGCCCATCCTGCGACCAGATGATCTTCCACCGCGACCTAAAATCGAAACTCTATGTCTGCCCCCATTGCGATTACCACATGGCGATCGGCAGTGAGGACCGTTTCGCGGTGCTCTTCGATGATGCCAGCTACACCGCGATCGCGCTGCCCGAAGTGCCTGTCGATCCTCTGCGTTTTCGTGACACCAAGCGCTATGTGGACCGGCTCAAGGATGCTCAGACCAAGAGCGGATGCCAGGATGCGGTGAGTGTTGTGCATGGCGCCATTGGCGGGTGTCAGGTGGTGGCCTGCGCCTTCAATTTCAGCTTTATGGGGGGCTCCATGGGTATGGCTGTAGGCGAGGGTCTAGTGGCGGCATCCAAGTTGGCTATTCTGCAGAAGGCACCGTTGATGGTATTCCCGTCCTCTGGCGGCGCCCGCATGCAGGAGGGTATTTTGTCGTTGATGCAGATGCCGCGCACCACCATCGCCGTCAATGAGGTACGTGAGAAAGGCCTGCCGTATATTGTTGTACTAACTAACCCAACTACTGGCGGCGTTACCGCCTCCTTCGCCATGTTGGGTGACATCACCCTTGCTGAACCCGATGCGCTGATCGGCTTTGCTGGCCCGCGGGTCATCGAGAGCACGCTGCATCAGACCCTGCCCGAGGGCTTTCAGAAATCCGAGTATCTGCTCGAGCACGGTATGGTCGATGCCGTAGTGCACAGACACGAGATACGGCCGACCTTGATTCGCCTGATCTCGTTGCTTACGTCGCCGCTGCCCGACGCCGATGTGGTCGACCTAGTCGAGCGCAGCGTGGCCATTCCGGAGCTGGGCGAGGTCGTGCCGAAAGCGGAAATGCTGCCGCCAGAGCCTCACGACGATGACGCCCCCCTTGCCGAGAAGTGAAGCGGTCCTCGACCGCCTTCTGCGCCTGCACCCCAAGCGAATCGACCTGTCGCTCGGCCGCATCGAGCGGCTTCTGACGGCGCTCGGTAATCCGGAGCAGACCCTGCCGCCGACGGTGCATGTCGCCGGCACCAACGGCAAGGGCTCGCTGATTGCCTTCCTGCGCGCAGCGCTGGAGGCGGAGGGCCACAAGGTGCATGTCTACACCTCGCCCCACCTAGTCGCCTTCGCCGAACGCATCCGTCTTGCCGGGCGCCTAATCGATGACGATGCGCTTGCGGCCTTGCTCGATGAGTGCGAAGCGGCTAATGCCGGCGCGGCCATCACTTTCTTTGAGATCACCACTGCAGCGGCAATGCTCGCCTTCTCCCGTAGCCCAGCCGATATGTTGCTGCTCGAGACCGGGCTTGGTGGGCGCCTCGATGCCACCAACGTTCTTGATGCGCCGCGGCTGACGGCAATCACACCGATAGGCCTCGACCATCAGCAATTCCTTGGCGATAGCCTGGCCGAGATCGCGGCGGAAAAGGCGGCGATCACGCGTCCGGGCGTGCCTTGCGTGGTCGCCATGCAGCAACCAGAAGCCTGGGACGCCATCGCGAAACGGGACGCGCCGACGATCTTGGAAGGGCGTGACTGGTCGATCGCAGGCGATGTTGATGGCATGACCTATCGTGCCGGCCCGCGCGAGTTGCGTCTGCCCCTGCCGCCACTTCCCGGACCCCATCAGATCGCCACGGCGGGCCAGGCGGTAGCTTGTCTTGAATTGCTGGGCATAGATGCGCCGCGTTTTGCTAGTACAGTCTGGCCAGGCAGGCTGCAGCGGCTCGACTCCGGTGCCCTGATTGAGTGCCTGCCGCCGGGTTGCGAGCTATGGCTCGACGGCGGCCACAATGCCGATGCCGGGGTGGCGCTTACGGCTCACGCTAAGGCGGCCTGGGCTGACCGGCCGCTGGCACTCGTTGTCGGCATGCTCGATAGCAAGTCGTCCGAGGCCTTTCTCGAGTCGCTTGCTGCTCTTGCCGACCACGCCGTGGCGCTGGCCATTCCAGGCCATGCGCAAAGCCTGTCAGCGGCCGAGATTGCCACTGCGCTGCCAGCCTGCGAACAAGCCAACGACCTACAAGAGGCGTTGACAGCCTGTCCGGCTGACGCTCGCATCCTTGTCTGCGGCTCGCTTTATCTGGTGGGGCAGGCACTTGCCGAGAACGGCACGCCACCCCAATAAACCAAGGCGTTAGATATTCGACTCGACCCAGGCGTCGAGCGTGCTCTTGGGCATGGAGCCCACTTTCATGGCTGCCACTTCACCACTCTTGAACAGTAGCAGGGTTGGGATGCCCTGAACCCGGTATTTGTTGGGGGTTTTAGGATTCTCGTCGATATTGAGTTTGGCGATAGTCAACCGCTCGCCATATTCGTCCGAAATCTCCTTGAGCAGTGGCGCGATCTGCTTGCACGGGCCGCACCATTCTGCCCAGAAATCCACGAGAACGGGGGTTTCAGCGTTGAGAACGTCCTGCTCGAAGGTAGCGTCCGAGACGATCGTGGTTGCCATAAATTGCTCCTGAACTCAGCTTTTGAAGGAAAAATGTAGGTACCGATCGGCGGCGCGTCAAGCTGGAGCATGCGCGTCAAGCAGCGCATTGGGTAGCGCCATCAGGGCCGGTTGCTCGGTCCACAACAAGCCGCAATGTATGCGATGGCCGGGATAAATGAGGCGCAGCCCAGCCCTATAGGCGGCCATTTGACGCAAATAGGGCGCGGGTGCGTCAGCTGGTGTGGCGGGCGCACCGCGCCCTGTCTTGTAATCGACCGCCAGCACGGCATCGTCGGTCACGACGAGACGGTCGATCTGGCCTGACAGTACGGCACCGCTCACGGGCAGGGCGCCGGCAATGGGCACCTCGGCCCGGCTACCGGGGCCGAATACTGGGCCGAAATCCGCACTATCCATGACGGCGAGGGTGGCTGCGGTGATCTCCTCACATGCCTCTGGGGACAGTGTCAGAGCTGGACGGGCAAGAAAGCGTCGGCAGGCCTCCGCCCGCTCGGTTAGTGCCAGGTTGGGCAGGCTTTGCAGCAAGCGGTGAATCAGGCGACCGCGCTCCGCCGCAGTTCCCACCTCCGGCGCCAGCGGCGATCGTGTTGGGGGCTCCTCCGCCAGCATGGCCGACGGCACCAGCGGTACCGGTGGTGTTGGCTCGGGCGGTGGCAGATAACGCGTCCAATCCGGAGCCTTGGCGCTGCGCGATACGTCGCTCGGCTGCGAGACCGAATCGGGTTCTGCCGCTTGGTTGACCTGGTGGCGCAGGATAGGTGTGCCCGGTGTGCCGTCGCCGACCGGCTTGCCTAGCTCTTCCAGTCCGGTGCGCACCAGATGATACCAGCAGTCCACAGGCTCTTTACGACGGTCGCGCCAACCGCAGACGTAGAGCCGGTCGGCCGCGCGGGTCATCGCCACATAGAGTAGGCGGCGGTACTCCTCACGGTCGCGGCCCTTGGCTTCCTCGATCCAGGCCTCCGACAATCCGTTGCGCATGGCCGCTGACGGCGGCCAAAGCACGCCCTCATTCTCCGGGTCCCAGGCCAGCATCGGCGAGTGGGCAGGAGCTTGCAGGCTGTCGGGTAGGAATACGATAGGCGCTTCCAGGCCTTTTGCACCATGCACCGTCATTACCCTGACGGCGCCGCCGCCCCCCCCGACATCAAGGTCGCGCTTGACCACCACGTCGCCACTGTCGAGCCAATGCAGGAAGCCCTGCAAGCTGGGCAAGTGTGCCCGCTCGAAGGCCAAGGCCTGAGCCAGCAGTTCGTCAAGTGGGTCGATGGCCTCCGTGCCGAGGCGGGCGAGAATGGCCTGTCTGCCGTGAGGTCGGCTCAAGGCTTCGGCAAACAGCTCATAAGGTGTCATCCGGTCGGCACGCGCGAGCAGGTCCGACAGCGTACGCGCCGCAACACCCCAGCTCGCCTTGAGATGTTGGCGTCCCAGCAGAACCTGCCACAGGTTGCGCTCTCCACGGCCATAAGCCAGTGAGAAAAGATCGTCGTCGTCGAGGCCGAACATCGGGCTCTTCAGTGTCTCGGCCAGGCTGAGATCGTCGTCGGGCAGCAGTAGGAAGCGGCCGAGCGAGAGCAGGTCCATAACGGCAATGTGATTGGTCAACACCAGCCGGTCGATACCGGCGACCGGCACATCGCGTTCCTTGAGGCGGCGTACCAACTCGTCCATGAAGGTGTTGCGGCGGCGCACCAACACCATGATGTCACCGGGCTGGATGGTGCGGTCGTGGGACTCGAGCCGGTCGCTGCCGTTGCACATTGCGGCGATGCGTCCGGCCAGGATATCGGCGAAACGGCTTTGTGAGCTCTCGCCCTCTCCGCGCTCGACGGGCGGCTTCCAGGGAGCGGGCATATCCTCAGCCTCCGGCTCGACGGGTGCCCAGAGCTCTACTAGTCCGGCCTGGCCGATGCGCGCGGATTCGTGTGCGACGTCGCTTTCACCGAAGAGCAAGCCGTCGCGCGCTGCGGCATCGGCGAAGACTCTATCGACTGTATCCAGAACGGCGGTGGTTGAGCGAAACGAAACGTCCAGCGGCACCTGCTCCCAGCGACGTTCGGCGGCCTGAACGCGGGCGCGGAACTGCTCGCGGGTACCGGCGAAGATACGCGGGTCGGCGCGTTGGAAGCCGTAGATTGACTGCTTGGCATCGCCGACACCGAATATGGTGCGCGGGATATCGCGTGCTCCGGCTCCGGCGAAAAACTCATTCGCCAAGGCCTCAACCACGGCCCACTGGTCTGGGTTGGTATCCTGTGCCTCGTCGACAAGAATATGGTCAAGGCCGCCGTCGAGCTTATAGAGCACCCAAGCGGCGCGGCCAGAGCCCGCCGCTAGGAGGGCCTGTGTGTGTAGGATTAGATCATCATAATCAAGCCAGTTGCGGGCGCGCTTTTTCGCATCATAAGCGTCGAGCAAGGCGGTAGCGAAGATCAGGATTGCTTCCGTCGCTTCGGCGATCGTGGCGTTTCGCAGCCGCTGATCAAGCGCCAGAAGACGCTTAGCCTCCGCGATTAGGGGCTCCTCGGCAGAAGTATCGACCTTCTTGGTCAAAAGTTTGGCACGAAGCTTTCCATCCTTGGTAAAGAAGGCGAGTCGATAGGTTGCGAAGTTATCGTGTCGTGCGTCGGCATCATCAAGAGCAAGCCAGTCGGCGATGACGCGGCCGTGTTCGGCGTCTCTGGCGGAGCCTTCGGTTAGCGCGGCGGCGGCAGCCCGCAAGGGGTCGCGTGCGAAAGTGCCATCGGCGCAGGCCTCACGTAGCACGCTGTCTGACGTTTCGCCGGCTGCCAACTCGAGACGGTCACGCAGGCTCGTTAGCAGCCCCACCACCCCGCCGTGCCTGAGGCGCAGGCGCGCTAGACGACCGCGTTCGCGGGTTAGTTCCGCGAGCAGGTCGGCAAGCCGCGTCTCATGCACATTGCGAGTGATTACGTCGAGTGCGCGGGCCAGTGCATCACCGCTGTCCGGGTCGATGTGCGCGATCAGTTCCTCACGTGCTGTGCCCAGGAGGTCTTCCGCCGAGCGCTCGTCGACCACCTCGAAGTGAGGTGAAACGCCGGCCTCGAGCGGGAAGCGTGCGAGCAACGTCTGACAGAAGGCGTGGATGGTTTGGATGCGCATGCCGCCCGGCGTCTCCAGCACCGCGGCGAGCAGGCGGCGGGCGCGCTCGACCAGCTCGGGTGACGGTGCGGCGCCCGACAGATGCTGAAGTTCCGACTTGAGTTCGTCAGCCGGCATGACTGCCCAGCGGCCGAGTCTGTGCGCGAGCCGGTTGGCCATCTCGGCCGCCGCGGCCTTGGTGAAGGTGAGGCAAAGGATGCGGTTGGGCAGCGTCGGCGTTTCGTCGCCGCCGAGCATTAGGCGCAGTACGCGATCGGTCAGCACCTTGGTCTTGCCGGTGCCGGCTGAGGCCGCGACCCAGATCGAGACTGTGGGATCGGACGCGCTGCGCTGGGCGGCATCGGCGCGGGAGATGCTTTCGCTCATCACCTACCCTCCCGCTCGGTCGCTGACCACTCGCCGACACGGGCCAGATGTTGGTAGTCGCTATAGCTCGGTGCGGCGGCTGGGGTTGGGCGGGCGATATAAGGGGTCTGGTCTTGGTCAAAGGCGGTAACAAGCTTATTCAGCCCGGCCACCGCTTCTGCCGCTAACTCCGAGGCATCGTGCTTCAGGGCACGGATTGTGCCTACTTCGCGTCCCCCGCCAATGTGCCAGTAGGCGAGCGGCCCGAGGCCGTGCACGGAAAGACCGGGAAAGCCACTGGCAAGGGCGATCGCCGCTTCGAGTGGTAATTGAGGCGCAAAGCCGGCCGCGACCTCGGTCTCACTCGGCACGCCACCGGTTTTGTAGTCGATGATATACGCCTTGCCCTCCCCATCGAGATCGATGCGATCGGCGATAGCGCTAACACTGAAAGGCTCTGCCCCGGTGAGGTTCAGGCTGCCGACAATCTCTGTGTGGCTGACTAGGCCGGCGCCGCGACGTTCTCCTTCCCTTGCCAGGAACCATTTCGCAATGCGCTCGAAGCGGGGCCAGAGAAAGGCCCAAAGACCGGGATAGGCTTCGGCCTCCACCATGGCCTGTCGTCCTATTTCGAGCAGCCTGTCTTCAGCGTCATCGGGGAATGGCTCGCTCGTCCGGCTGATAAATTCGTGCAAAGCGTGGTGGATGTATCGACCGAACTGGGTCGGGCCGAGCGTGGCATCGATCGGATCTAGTGCCTCTAGACCCAATATGTGCTGGGCGAATATATCATAAGGGTCGCGCATCCAGCGCTCGATGTGGGTGACAGAAAGGCGGCGCGGGCGGGCGGCGACCGGTGGCCGCGGCTCGGGCGGTGGCAGGGGCTGTGGCGGTCCCTCGGGCGCGTCGAGCGCATTGTACCACTGCTGCCAAAGGGGGTCGCGGATGATTCCGGCGCCGCTCACGCCTTCGAGTACGGTATCGAGGCGCACCAGCCAGCGCGAGGGAACCGTCGGTGTGCCGTCCACCTTCTCGGCGCGGGTCAACACCACCTCGGGTGCACAAAACAGTTGCGCGAAGTCGTGCGCGGCGAGGCCCACCGCGCGCTCTGACAAGGGCAGGCCAAAGGAATGACGCATGGGCCGGCTCAACCAGGGATTGGCTGTCACCTCGCCTGGCCAGCTCGCTTCGACTAACCCGCCCAGAATGATGCGGTCAGCGTGTTGTAGGCGCGCTTCCAACGGTCCCCATATGGCCAGACGCGGATGAACACCTGCGTGTGGCCGCACCACCGCACGTGCCAGCAAGGCCTCAATCAGTGCCGGATATTCGGCTGCCGAAATGGCATGCAGGTCTTCAGCCGTCGCTAGCAACTGCTCGAAAAGCGCTGCCGCGACGCTGCCGGCCTCGCCCTGCCACAGGGCACCGGCGCCGTCTTGCTCGTCATCGCTGGCGAGCCATTCAGCAAATACCAAGTGGTCGTGCACCAGATCGGTGAGGGCTACCGGGCGTGTGCGCTTGAGCCGGCGCAGCAGGGGTGTTGCTGCCTCTTCGAGTGGTCTTAGCCAGGCGCGCAGACTCTTGTAGTCGCCGAGTGCCCGGTGCAAGCCGGCGAAGCCCGGGCCCGGCCGCGGTCCGCGTAGGCAGGCACGCTCCAGTTCTCGCGCCCGGGCACGGAAGGCGGCTCGTTTCTCGGCGCCCGCTGCCAGGGGATGCTTCAGCAGTGACAGTAGTGGCACCGGTGCCAGCTCTTCCCGTAAAGCGTCGAGCGTTAGGCGCAGGAAGGTGCCGGGTATGGTTTTGGCCAGGGGCCGCCCGGCGGAGTCGTCAACGGTGATGTTCCAGCGGCCAAGTTCGGCGCGAACGCGACGTGCGAGATCGCGGTCGGGCGTGACTAGGGCGGCGGTGCGACCCGGCTGCTCCATAGTCTCCCGCATGAGAAGGGCAACAACACCGGCCTCGGCGCGCGAATCGGAACAATCGATGCGGCTGAGTCCGCTGGTCGCCGCTACAGCGTCTAGGTAAGCGAGGTCAGCCCAGGCGTGGGCTGTGGCCTCAGGCCGCATGACCTCACGCGCGAGCGCGGCGCGGTCGTCATCGCCACCGCCGCCCCAGGGCCAGGCCTGCACGTCTTCGCGCTCGATGCCGAGGCGCTCGAGCAGTTGAGCCATACCGAATTGTGGGTGAGTTTCGCCGAGCGCGCGCCAGCTCTCGTCGTCGAGCCCACGGTCGAGTCCGGGTAGGACTATGGATCCTTGCGGTAGCGTGGCCACGACGGCAAGCAGATCGGCTGTAGCCGGCACGCTGCCAGTGGAGCCGGCGGCGATCACCGGTATCTCCGGCGGATGTTCCTGCCAATGTGAGGCAAGCGCCGCCAGCATACGGTTGCGGCGTTCGGCTGGGTCGATGCCGTGGCGGCTGGCGAGCAGGCTCGGCCAGGCCTCCGTTACGATGCGCAGGAAGTGAAGCGTCTGCTGCCAATGCTCGGCGAGATCGCCCTCGACTAGCGTTTTCAGGCCGGCGAAGTCGAGGCGCGCGGTCTGTACCTGGTCGATCAACCGCGCCAGCTCGCCGGCCAGGCGCACGGCCTGGCCTTGGTTGGAGCGTGCGCCGGCACGCCCAGATTCCCATTGCCGTATCAGTTGTGCCAGCAGCAATTGTCGTTCGAGCTCGCCGATCGCGGGTGGACAGTCGAGTGCTATTTCACCCGTATCGTTATCCTCACTGAGTGCTAACTCGTCCTCATCGACATCGCCGATGGCGCTCATCGTCGGCAGCAGCATCGGCCCGCTGCTCAAGCGCAGAAATGCCTCGCGCAGGCTGCGCACCGCCCGCCGCGTCGGCAGTAGCAGCGTAACGCCGCTCAAGGATAGCGGTGTATCGCCATGCTCGGCAAGCACGCCCTCCGCCAGGGCATTGACGAAGGAGACGCCGGCGGGAATTGTGAAGAGCTTTCCCGCTCGGGCCATTCTCAGCGGATCTCCGCGAGCGTCTGTTCGACGTGCTCCAGGGCCGTAGGCGTGCCCACATGAAGCCATTCGCCGTCATGCACGATGGCATACAGGCGGCCCGCTTCGGCAGCCTTATCGTAGACCCAGTTGAGCGAGAAGGCGCCGTCGGGGCAATTCGCGAACAGTCGCGGGTGAAAAATTTGCACGCCTGTAAACAGATAGGGTGCGATCTCCCTTTCGCGCCGCCGGCGTACCGCGCCGTCGGGAGACAGCACGAAATCGCCACGGCCGCTGTAGCCGTGGGCCCGGACGGTGGCATTGGTGAGCAAGAGCGCGTCCATACGCGCATCGCACCAGGTCTCGGCGAGCCGCAGCAGTGCGGATTTAGGCCCGTCGAGCATGACCACGTCGCTATTGAGTACGAAGAACGGTGCCCCGCCGAGATGGGGAAGAGCGTTAGCGACCCCGCCACCGGTATCGAGCAACTCGGTTTCGTGGCTAATGACGATCTCTGGTGCCGTGCGGCCCTCGAGATGCTTGTGCACGCGCTCGGCCAGGTGATGGGTGTTGACTACCACGCGCGCGATTCCCGCAGCGGCGAGCCTGTCGATGGCCTGGTCGAGCATGGTGGCGCCGTCGACTACCACCAAGGGCTTGGGCAGGGTATCCGTGATTGGGCTCAAGCGCTGGCCGCGCCCGGCCGCCAGTACCATCGCAGTCGTCGGCATGGCACTCATGGATGCGGTATCCCACGCAGCGGCGGCGGCAGGTAGCGATCGAACCAGGCCCGGACATCCGACAGCACAGGATGGGCAAGGTCGCCTTCGAGAAGACGCCAGACATAGGGGATCATACTGAGATAGGAGGGCTTACCATCGCGTCGACAAAGGCGGGTGAAGATCCCGATGATCTTGATATTGCGCTGGCCGCCAAGAATCGCGAACGCGGCGCGAAAGGCTTTTGGGTCGAGCTGCGGGCTGGCGGCGAGGTAGCGCGTGATCATTGCCTCGACGAGATCAGCCGGAACCTGACGACGCGCGTCCTCCAGCAGCGAGACCAGGTCATAGGCGGGCGAGCCGGCCAGAGCATCCTGAAAATCGAGCAGGCCGACCCGTGCCAGGCCTTCACGCCCCGATAGCCACATCAGATTGTCGGCGTGGTAGTCTCGCAGGACTGTGACCGGCGCACCAAGAACGGACATGGGCAAGACCCCGTCCCAGGCTTCGTGAAAGGCCTCGCGCGCAGCTGAGTTGGGTGTGGCGTCCATGGCCGGCATGTACCAGTCGAGCAATAGGTCGGCCTCGGCGAAGTAGGTGGCTTTATCGTAGGGTGCGAGCCAGTCTGCCGGTGCATGAGTTTGCAATTCGACGAGCAAATCGATGGCGGCTGTGTAAAGTGGCGCTGCGTTGGCGCCATCGTTGAGCACGCGGGTATAAGTATTGTCGCCCAAGTCCTCGAGAAGGGCGAGGCCCGAGCCGGTTTCCACTGCCATGACCTTTGGCGCGCTGCAGCCGACGTCGCGCAAATAGCTGGCAACGGCGACAAACGAGGTGATGTCTTCCGGCGGCGGTGCATCCATTAGCACGGCAGTCCCACCGTTGTGGTGTAGGCGCTCGTAACGCCGGAACGAAGCATCTCCCGCCAGCGGTGCGCGCGCCGCTGCACTCCAGCCAATGGTGTCGAGGAAGCGGATGATCTCGGCTTTGCGCCCTGTCACGCGGCCGCTCCCATGCGGCAAAGGCTCACGCGGCGACCGCCGTTGGCAAAGGCCATCTCGATATCGAGACGCGTCGGCGGCAATAGCGCTTCTGCGCGCTCGGGCCATTCCATCAGGACAATACCCTCGGCCAGGGCATCTTCGATGCCGAGCTCCCAAAGCTCTTCCGCATTCTCCAGCCGATAGAGGTCGAAATGCGCGACGGGAGAGGGCGCAAGCGCATAGGTCTGCACCAGGGTAAAAGTCGGACTCGGCACGTCCTCGTCACCGCCCAGCGCACGAATAAACGCCCGCGCGAAGGTCGTCTTACCGACGCCGAGTGGTCCGCGCAGAGCAATCAGATCACCCGCACGCGCTTCCGCCGCAACCTCCGCCGCCAAGGCAGCAAGGGCAGTCTCGTCCGCTATTTCGCGCGTCGCGCACATCGGTACGGTTGTAGCGTGGTGCCGCCACCGGCGGCAATGAACTAATAGCGGTAGTGGTCTGCCTTGAACGGGCCCTGTTGGGCTAATCCGAGATAACTTGCCTGCTTCTCGGTCAGCGTCGAGAGCTTGGCACCGACTTTCTTCAAATGCAGTGCTGCCACCTTCTCGTCGAGGTGCTTGGGCAGAGTGTAAACCTTGCGCTCATACCTGTCGTGATGGTTCCAGAGCTCGATCTGGGCCAGGACTTGGTTGGTGAACGATGCGCTCATGACGAAACTCGGATGGCCGGTGGCGCAGCCTAGATTGACTAGGCGACCCTTGGCCAGGACGATCAGCTTCTTGCCGTCTGGGAACTCGACCTGATCGACTTGGGGCTTGATCTCGTCCCAGGTCATGTTTGACAGTGCCTCGATCTGAATCTCGGAATCGAAGTGGCCGATGTTGCAGACGATGGCGCGGTCACGCATCGCGCGCATGTGGTCGAGGGTGATTACGTCGACATTGCCTGTGGCGGTAACGAAGATATCGCCGAGGGGCGCCGCGCCGTCCATCGGTACTACCTCGTAACCTTCCATCGCCGCCTGCAAGGCGCAGATGGGATCAATCTCAGTGACGAGTACGCGGGCGCCGGCATTGCGCAACGAAGCTGCCGAGCCCTTGCCGACATCGCCATAGCCGGCGACCACGGCGACCTTGCCCGATAACATAACGTCGGTGGCGCGGCGAATGCCGTCTACCAGGCTCTCACGGCAGCCGTAGAGATTGTCGAACTTCGACTTGGTGACAGAGTCGTTCACGTTGATGGCCGGTACGGCAAGGCTGCCGTTCTTCTCCATGTCGTAGAGCCGATGCACGCCCGTGGTGGTCTCCTCCGACAGTCCGCGAATATCAGCCAAGGCTTCGCGGTGATCATCGTGCATGACCTTGGTCAGGTCGCCGCCGTCGTCGAGGATCATATTGGGCTTCCAGCCGTCTGGGCCCTCGATCGTCCGATCGACGCACCACCAGAACTGCTCGTCCGTCTCGCCCTTCCAGGCAAAGATCGGCATGCCGGCAGCGGCCACGGCCGCGGCGGCATGGTCTTGAGTCGAGAAAATGTTGCAGCTCGACCAGCGCAGGGTAGCGCCGAGCGCGACAAGGGTCTCCATCAGCACGGCGGTCTGAATGGTCATGTGTAGACAGCCGGCGATACGCGCGCCGTCGAGAGGCTTCTTGCCGGCATATTCCTCGCGCAGCGCCATTAGGCCCGGCATTTCGGTCTCAGCAAGCATGATCTCTTTGCGGCCCCAGTCCGCAAGTTCGATGTCGGCAACTTTGTAGTCGGTGCTCATACCGGTCCTCTCCTGGGATGCTCGCCGAAATTGGCAATTTGTGTGGTCTTGCTGCGAGGCCCGTTAGGTAGCAGCGGCTGCCTCTTGCGGCAAGCTCACAGGGCGTCGTTGAAGCGATCGATATGGTCGGCGATGTGCCGCGGGTCGGTCTCGCGCATCACCCGCCGTGCAAGTTCCTGAGCGGCGGCGGCGTCGACGGCACGGATGCGGCGCTTCACAGCGGGCAGGTTGCCGGGCACCATTGACAGGTCCGTGAGGCCCAGGCCCACCAGTAGCGGCGCGAGGCGCGGCTCGCCGGCGATCTCGCCGCACAGGGTCAGTGGCCGACCGGCGCGCCTAGCCGCCTCGGCAGTGAATTGTACGAGCTTGAGCACGGCTGGGTGTAGCGGGTCGTAAAGGTGCGCCACATGTTCGTCGCCGCGGTCGACTGCCAGGGTGTACATGGTCAGGTCGTTGGTACCGATGGAGAGAAAGTCGCATTCGGTGCAGAGCCGGTCGGCCGACAGAGCCGCGGCGGGTGTCTCGATCATGGCACCGAGCGCGGGCAGGGGGTTGGCGATGGCGATACCGTCGCGCTGTAGTCTCCGCGCCACACGCCGCATGGCGGCGCGGGTGCGGCGCACTTCCTGCGGGGCTGTGATCATCGGTAGAAGTATCTGCAAAGAGCCGTAGCGGCCGGCGCGCAGCATCGCTTCGAGCTGCGTCTCCAGGAGCTGTCGGTCGCTCAACGAGAGGCGGATCGCTCGCAGACCGAGGGCCGGATTGGTTCCGACCTGTGCTGCAACATTTTCTTCAAGGGCATATGCGAGCTTGTCTGTGCCGATATCGAGCGTGCGCGCAACCACCGGGCTGCCACCCATGCCCTCGACCATGTCGCGCAGGACCGCGAATTGGGCGTCGGCATCGGGTGGGTCGTCGCGATTCATGTAAAGGAACTCGGTGCGCAGCAGGCCAATGCCCTGGGCCCCGCTTTCGAGCGCTGCCCCAAGCTCGCCAGGTAGCTCGAGATTGGCGCGTAAGCACACCGAAACCCCGTCGCGGGTCACGGCCGGCATGTCCCGCAGCTTCGTCAAGGCGCGGCGCTCGCGTCGCAGCGTGGTGCGCCGACGCTTTGCCGTCGCCACGGTTTCGGCCTTCGGCGCTACGGTCAGGCTGCCGCTAGCGCCATCGACGATAACGCTGTCGCCCTCTTTCACGCGCGTGCTAAGCTCCGCGATGCCAACGACTGCTGGCAGACCCAGCGAGCGAGCCATGATCGCGGTGTGTCCCTGCGGTCCGCCGAACTCAGTGGCGAAACCGCCGATGCGATTGGGATCGAGGAGGGCTATATCGGCGGGCGACAGCTCCTGGGCGATCAGTACGGTACCGGCAGCAAGGCCTGAAAAGGCATCCACCGGTGCCTCTGTGAGGTGACGGATCAGCCGCCCGGCCACGTCGCGCACGTCCTGGGCGCGCTGCGCCAGATAGGTATCGTCCATCGCTGCGAAGGCATCGGCGATGGCACTGAGTTCGGCTTTGACTGCGGCTTCGGCGTTGATTCGCGTATCGTCGATGCGGCGGTAGACGCCGCGCACCAAGCGCGAGCCAGTCAGCATCTGCAAATGGGCATCGAGTAGAAAAGTCATCTCGTCGCGTGCTGCGCCAGGTAGCCGTTCCGCTTTTGCAATAAGTGTCGTCAACTCATCGCGGGCCGCCTCTACAGCGCCGCCGAAGCGCGTCTGTTCGTCGGCTACGGCGCGTGCCGGTAGGTGGCGCTCGGGCACGTCCATGCCGCCGCCGGCTACCACATGTGCCGGCCCCAGCGCGATGCCGCCGGATACTCCGATGCCCGAGAGGCACCGCTCGCCCCGGCGGTGGCGCTCAATCTTCATCGAATCGGGACTCGACGAAGCGGCAAAGCGCCACCACTGCCGCTTCTGCCTCGGCGCCGCTCGCCAGCACCTCGATCTCGCAACCCGGTGCAGCCGCCAGCATCATCAGGCCCATGATAGAGAGGCCGGACACGGTCTGGCTGTCGCGGCGCACGCTGATTTCCGCGTCGTAATCTTTGGCCAGCTTGACGAAGTGCGCGGCCGCGCGCGCGTGCAGGCCGCGCTTGTTGACGATGGTTACATTGCTGCTATGAACGCCGTTCGCATCCGGACTCATCGCCTCTCCCCCTCTGCCTCGCCGCGGAATGGACGGGACAAAACTGCCCCGATCGTGCTTTCCAGATCCGCGCCTTCGTGCAACAATGCGTGGGTCGCCGTCGCGATCGGCATATCAACCCTCAAGCGCGCTGCGAGCTGCGTCACGGCACGCGCTGTGGCAACGCCCTCAGCAACGGTAATACAGCCGCGCATCAGCGATTCTAATGTCTCACCGCTGCCGAGCGCCAGTCCGAGCGCATAATTCCGTGACCGGGTGCTGGTGCAGGTGAGGCTGACGTCGCCGACGCCCGACAGGCCCATGACCGTCTCACCGCGTCCGCCCAGCGCCACCGCCAGACGCGAAATTTCAACCAGGCCGCGGGTGATGAGTGCGGCGCGGGCACTGTCGCCAAAGCCGCGGCCCATCGTGATGCCGCAGGCGATGGCGAGCACGTTCTTGAGCGCGCCACCGATTTGTGCGCCGACCACGTCGTCGCTGACATATGGTCGAAAAGTTGGCCCGCCAAGCACCGCCACTACCGCCTCGCCAAGCTCGGGCGTGCTCGCGGCCACGGTCGCCGCTGCGGGCAGATCGCGCGCCACCTCGGCGGCAAAGGTGGGTCCCGTGAGCACGGCTACGGGCCGTTCTGGCAGGGTGTCGCCGACCACGTCGCTCATCAGGGCGCCACTCCCAATCTCGATGCCCTTGGCACAGATCACCGGCGCGCCGGGAATATCGCGAAGATGCATGCACAGCGTGCGGATATGCTGTGCCGGCACCGCCAATAACATCACCTCGCCACTCGCTTCCAGTAGGCTCGCCGTGGGCGCGATCGCCGGCCCAAGGCTGACGCCCGGCAGGTATGCGGTATTCTCTCGCTGTATCGCCAGGGTTTCTGCAAGCTCTGCCTTGCGCGTCCACAACGCGACCTGGTGGCCGCGGCGGGCGGCAAGCACTGCCAGCGCGGTGCCCCAGGCGCCGGCGCCGAATACACCGACCTTCATGCTTTCACTCCTGCACCAAGGACGGCCGGCGCGGCATCGTCGAGCGGCCAGCGTGCCCTAGCCGGCGACGCCAAGTCGTCGGCCAGGCCCATGCGCAAACGCTCGATCCCGGCCCAGGCAACCATTGCGCCATTATCCGTACAAAGCGCTGCCGGTGGCGCCACCAGATGCAGGCCGAAGGTCTTGGCCACCTCGCCGAGGCGGGTACGCAAATACCGGTTTGCAGCGACGCCGCCGGCCACGACTAGCGTGTCGCCAGAACCCCGAAAGTGGGCTGCGGCATTGCGCAGACGGTCTTCCAGCACCACTGCCACAGTCTCCTGGAAGGCGGCAGCCAGATCCGCAATCTCAGTCGTATCTGGCTCGTGGCCGAAGCTGTCGACTTGCCGTGCCAACGCCGTCTTGAGTCCGGAAAACGAAAAATCACAGCCCGGCCGGCCGAGCATGGGTCGGGGCAGGGGGTAGCTTCCGGCGGTGCCGTTCAGTGCCACGCGTTCCAACGCCGGGCCGCCAGGATAGCCGAGCCCGAGGCAACGTGCCGCCTTGTCGAAAGCCTCGCCAAGCGCATCGTCGAGAGTGGTGCCGAGACGCCGGTAGTGGTCAACGCCTTCGACGATCAGCAGTTGGCAATGGCCGCCGGAGATCAACAGCAGAAGATAGGGAAACGGTACCGGCTCAACGAGGCGCGCTGAGAGTGCGTGCGCTTCGAGATGGTTGACCGCGGCGAAGGCGAGCCCGTGTACCGCGGCGATGGCTTTGGCGGTCATCAACCCCACCATGACGCCGCCGATCAGGCCGGGACCGGCAGTTGCCGCGACACCGTCGAGAGCGGCAAAATCCACGTCAGCTTCGGCGAGGGCGCGACGCACCAGACCGTCGAGATGGTTGATATGGCTGCGCGCCGCAATCTCCGGCACCACGCCGCCATAGGGTGCATGGTCGGCGAGTTGCGACAGTACCAGATTGGCGCAAATCTCCCCCTCGCTGTCCACAATGGCGGCGGCGGTCTCGTCGCAACTCGTTTCAATTCCCAGTACCAGCATTAGCTCTCGCGCTAGTATAAGCTACGCAGGAACGTTCTTGTGGGAACCAATAGACCGGCATGCGCCCATGACCAAGCCTTCCTTGCGTATCGGCACGCGCGGCAGCCCTCTCGCGCTGGCTCAGAGCGAAGAGGTGCGCGACCGCCTCAGCGCAGTCGATGCCGCTTTGGTGCTTGAGGTCGAGGTTATCCGGACTACGGGCGATGCTATCCTCGATCGGTCCCTTGCGGAGATCGGCGGCAAGGGCTTGTTCACCAAGGAGATTGACATGGCTCTGCTCGACGGTCGCATCGATCTCGCGGTGCACTCAATGAAGGACGTGCCGACGGAGGTCGCATCCGGCACGGTAATTTCTTGTGTGCTCGAGCGCGAGGATCCGCGCGACGCCTGGATCTCGCGCCATGGCGGCGGCCTCGAAGGCCTTCCCTCAGGCGCTGTGGTCGGCACCGCTTCGCTGCGTCGCGGTGCCCAGGTGCTGCATCGTCGCCCCGACGTGATGGTGGTGCCCCTGCGTGGCAATATCGGCACGCGCCTCGACAAGGTCGGCCGCGGCGAGATAGATGCGACATTGCTGGCGCTGGCCGGGCTCAGGCGTCTCGGGCGTGCCGACGCGGCAAGCACAGTTCTGGCCACTGAGGACATGCTGCCGGCAGTGGCCCAGGGTGCCATCGGCATCGCTTGCCGCGCGGACGACGATGCCATGCTAGCGCGTCTCACCGATCTTGATCACGCGCCGAGCCACCACGCCGTTGTTGCCGAGCGCGCCATGCTGGCGCGCCTTGAGGGCTCCTGCCGCACGCCGGTCGCTGCCTTGGCGGAAGTCGAAGGCGAGATCCTCATTATGCGTGGCCTGGTGGCCACACCGGACGGTACGGCTGTGCACGAGGCGCGCGACAGCGCGGTCGTCACCGATGCCGTGCTGCTTGGTGAGCGCGTCGCCGAGACCCTGCTCGATCAGGCCGGCCCTGGCTTCGTGATTGGAGCCGGCTGATGCGTCTTTTACTCACCCGCCCACGCCGGGATTCTGAGGCCCTGGCCGCGCGCCTTTCTAAGATGGGTATCGAGACCCTGATAGCGCCGGTGTTACAGATTGCGCCGCTGTCCGCTGACCTGCCCGAGCTCGGCGAGAACGAGACCGTACTGCTGACCAGCGCCAACGGTGCTCGCTCGCTGGCTCGTGCCAGCGAGCGCCGCGATTTTCGCTTGCTTGCAGTCGGCGACGTCACGGCTGAAACGGCGCGTGCCGCGGGCTTTAGCGACGTGACCTCCGCGGCAAGGGATTCGGATGCTCTGATCCGCCTGGCTGTCGATCGAGCCGGTAGCGAGAACGGCGGCGTGCTGCACATCACCGGCGGTCATGTGGCCGGCGATATGGAAGGAAAACTCACTGCTGCCGGGCTCTCCTACCGCAGCGTGACACTCTACGAGGCGCGCTCGGCGGAGACCTTGTCGAAGGTTGCGAGAACGGCGTTGTCGGAAGGCGCGCTCGACGGTGTGATACTCTATTCACCGCGTAGCGCGCGCGTACTGCGCGAACTCCTTGCGGCCGCGGAACTCGGCGAGGCACCGAGGCGTATGACGGCTTATTGCCTGAGCGATGCCGTTGCCAAGGCGGCCGGTGAAGGCTGGCGCCGGGTCGCCGTTGCCATGGCGCCGGACACCGAGTCGTTTCTGGCTCTGCTCGATGCAGTGCCTGCGAAGCATGCCCGCACGTCGGCTTTGATGCGCTACGGTGCCTGGGGCTTGGTCGGCGTCCTGGTTCTGGCGGTCGCCTATGCTGGCGCGCGGGTTTCGCAAGAGCTGCCCTTGCTCTCGCCTTCCATCGTCGCGCCGCAGCTGGAGGCGGAGCCGGCGCCGGCGCGGCTAATGCCCCCGGCGGTCTATACGAGAGACCCGCGCGTCGATGCCATGGAATCTCGTGTGGGCATGCTGGAAACCCTTCTTGCACGTGCCCCCGAGGCGGTGACCGCCGATGCCCTGGCTGCTCTGGCAACAAGCTTCACCGTCGAAAGCGACACGCTGCGCCACGAGAACCACGCTTTTGCGACCCAGCTTTCGGCGCTCGGCGAGCGCCTTGCAAGGCTAGAAAATCAGATTGCCAGAACCGACGAGGGCGCCTTCCGCAGCGGTGCGCTGTTGCTCGCGGTTGGCCAGCTTCGTGCGGTCATGGCGCGCGGCGTGCCGTTCGTCGAGCCTCTTGCGACGCTTGCCGTCCTGGCGGACGACGACGACGATATTGCCAATTTTCTGCCGTCGCTTGAGGCCGCGTCGGAGGCTGGCCTGGTCGACGAGGCCGCTTTGTTGGCGCGCTTTCCGGCGCTGGCGCAGGCGGTCTTGCAGAGCCTGACCACGCTCGAGGATCCAGACTGGCTGGACGAGACCCTGGCCGAGGTCAAAGACTTAATCTCGGTACGCCGAATCGGTGAAATTCCGGGCGACGAAGCCGAGGCGGTGTTGGCGCGTACCGAGGTGCGTCTTGGCGCCGGCAAGCTGGTGGAGGCAGTGTCCCTGGTCGAAAGCCTGGGCGAGAGCGAGGCGACCGAGGACTGGCTTGGCGA
The DNA here is from genome assembly GCA_030739735.1 of Alphaproteobacteria bacterium. NCBI lineage: Bacteria > Pseudomonadati > Pseudomonadota > Alphaproteobacteria > Alphaproteobacteria bacterium. Next base: position 41,626 of record JASLYQ010000007.1, read on the forward strand.
CGCGCGGGCGACGCTGGCGGCGCGTGCCGCCCTCGATGCGGTCAGCAGCGTCGTGTTGGCGCGGGTCGGCGAGGGCGGCTGAGGCGGGCATGGTCCGCGTCCTCGCTTATTTCGCGTTTCTCGCCGCGCTCAGCGCGGTAGGCGCATGGATCGCTGAGCGGCCGGGCAGTGTGACGCTTGTCTGGCAGGGCTGGCAAATCGATAGCTCGGTGGCTGTGTTTGCCGCCATGCTGGCTATTGTGGCAGTAACCCTTACCGGATTTATCCTACTCTATCGCTGGCTGATCGTAAGTCCACGACGCTTTCTCCGAGTCAGAGAGGAGCGTCGCCACCGGCGTGGCTGGCGGGCGCTGACGCGAGGGCTCGTCGCCGTCGCGGGCGGCGATTCTCCCGGTGCCAGAAAAGCCGCAGAAGAGGCGGAGGTCCTGCTTGGCGAGCCACCGATAACACTGCTGTTGACCGCCCAGGCGGCGCAACTCGATGGCGACCAACAGGCCGCGGCGACCGCGTTCCGGCGCATGCTAGAGCACGAGGAGACGGAGTTTCTGGGCTTGCGTGGCCTGTTGGTGCGGGCGGTGCGTAAGGGCGACAGCGAAACCGCGTTAGCGCTAGTGCGGCGTGCCTTCGAGATCAATCCGGACGCTGGCTGGGTGCTCGATAATCTCGTTGAACTTGAGGTTGCCGGCGGCAATTGGCGGGGTGCGGAGCTGGCGCTCAACAAGGTCGTACGCGCACAACGGTTGAGCCGCGCCGAAGGTAAACGCAAGCGGGCACTGTTCGCATACCAGCGCGCCAAGGTTGCTGCCAATGAGGGCCGCTTTAAGGAAGCGCTGAGTGAAGCCCGCGCCGCGCTCGACAAGGCGCCTAATTTCGTGCCAGCGGCGGTATTGGCAATTGGGCTGTTGAAGGACAGCGATCGCACGCGCGAAGCTCGCCGCCTGGCCGAACGGACTTGGGCGCTGTCGCCCCACCCCGATCTAGCCGACGCCTACGCGAAGATGGCTGACGGTGAAGCTTTGGCCCGGGTCAAGGCGCTTGAAACACTGGTGGCGGCCCGTGACGATTCGTCGGCCGGGCACCTAGCGCTCGCAGAAGCCGCACTTGCCGCTAGGTTATGGGGGTCGGCGCGGTCGCATCTAAACCGCGTCATCGAATCGCTGCCAACGACCACGGCTTTGCGCCTGATGGCCCTAGTCGAGGAAGGTGAGAACGGACCGAGTGATGCTTCACGGGATTGGTGGCGCCGTGCCAGTGCGGCGCCGCCTGATACGACCTGGATCTGCGGCCGTTGCTATGGCAGCCATGCTGAGTGGTCGTTGCAATGTCCTGCGTGTGGTGCCGTCGACAGCCTGCGCTGGGAGAGCCCTGGACAGGCTAGACCTGCACCCGCGCCGGCACCGCTGCTGCTGGGGACATGAGATAAGCGCTGTTCGGGACAGGCTCGATGCCATTGGACCGACCCGCTACGCCGGGGTCTGCGAGCGCGAGAAGATCAAGCCAGAGGATCTAGCCAGCCTCGATGGCAGGGAGTTTACCGCCCTCGACCTGCCGCTCTGCCTACGCGAGCGTATCCTCAAGGCCAGTGCCTATAATGAAACCTGAGATGAGCTAGAGCCTCCGTCAGAAAACTGGCTCCCATGTCCCAAATATACTGATGACGCACATGGCTGGTTCACCGCAGACTTCGAGACACCGCATCTGAAAAACGACAAGGCGTTGCTTGGCGCACTTGGCTGAGGTCCGCAGGTGGCGTACAAACCGTTTGCGATAAGCATGAGCACAACGGGAGGATTCTATGGCGAATAAGCTTCTTCCGACCTCCGGCGTTGGCTCCTACGCTCAGCCGGACTGGTTGATCGATCGTGAGGCGCTTGCCGCTGGCTCGCCGCCGCGCGTGCGGCGCAAGGGGCTTTGGCGTGTCGAGCCGAAATTCCTGGAAGAGGCACAGGACGACGCCACGATCATTGCCATCCGCGACCAGGAGCGCGCCGGCATCGATATCATCACGGATGGCGAGACGCGCCGCGAGAGTTATTCTAACCGCTTCTCGACGGCGCTCGACGGCATCGATACCGAGCGTGTCGGCACAGCCACCTCGCGCAAAGGTACTCCCAACGACGTGCCGTTGGTGAGCGGGCCCATCAAGCGCTGCAAGCCTATCGGCGTGCGCGACGTCGAGTTTCTGCGCGCCAACACCGACCGTCAGATCAAGGCGACGCTGCCCGGTCCCTTCACCATGTCCGAGCAGGCCGAGGACGCCTATTACAAGGATCCGGAAGCGCTCGCCATGGCCTATGCGGAGGCGGTGAATGCGGAAATGCGCGACCTCTTTGCCGCTGGTGCCGACGTGGTGCAGATAGACGAGCCTTTCGTGCAGGCGCGCCCCGACAATGCCAGGGCCTATGCCATCCCCGCCATCGACAAGGCGCTGGAAGGTATCAAGGGCACGACGGCGCTACATCTCTGCATGGGCTACGCGGCGATGATCAAGCAGCGCTACGACGCATATCACTTCTTGACGGAGTTGGCCGAGTGCACGGTTGATCAGATTTCGCTGGAGACGGCGCAGCCCGACCTTGATCTCTCCGTGCTTGCTGAGCTGTCGGGCAAGAACATCATCCTCGGCGTTATCAACATGAATGACATGGCGATCGAAGCACCTGAGACCGTGGCGGAGCGAATCGAGCGCGCTTATCCCCACGTGCCGCCCGAGCGCATCATCCCGGCGCCGGACTGCGGCTTCAAATATATCGCCCGCGAAATCTCTTTTGCCAAGCTGCAGGCGCTTGTTGCAGGAACCGATCTGGCGCGCTCACGCCTCTCCTAAAAGAGCGAATAGGCACCGTCGATCAGGAAGGTATCTCCGGTGTGATACTGGCTAGCGTCGGCCGTGAGGTAGACGGCGATGGCGCTAAAATCTTCGGGTTGGCCCCAGCGGCGCGTTGGTACGCGTTTAAGCACCCGATCCTGCACCACCTCCTGGGCCATCCAGTCGCGCGTCATGGCAGTCTTGATCCAGCCGGGCAGGATGGCGTTCGCGCGAATCTTGTAGCGGCCGAGTTCGACGGCGAGCGCACGAATCATCGATATCATCGCCCCTTTCGAGGCGCCGTAGTGCTGGCCGCGGGCCTGGCCATGGATCGCAGCCAGGCTGGCGGTTCCCACCAGAGAGCCGCCCTCGCCGCGCTCGACCATATGCCGTGCGGCTGCGCGCAGGGTATAGAAGGCACCGTCGAGATTGACCGACAGCACGCGGTGCCATTCCTCGGTGGTCATCTCGATGAATGGCCCGCCTCGGCCGCTCACGCCGGCATTGGCAAAACAGGCGTCGATACCGCCGAATTCGGCCACCGCGGTGGCGAAGGCGTCCTCACTGGCGGCTTCGTCGGTGACGTCACAGATTTGGGCCAAGACCTGCCCACCGTGTATTTTCAGCTTTTCAGCCGCGGCTCCGGTCTTGTTTGGATTGCTGCCCCAGATCGCCACTGAGGCGCCGGCTTCCGCCAAGGCCTCTGCCATGGCGAGGCCGATGCCAGAATTGCCGCCGGTAATCAACGCCGCCTTGCCGTTGAGGTCGAAACTGCCGCTCATGCTTTACTCCTCTCGTGAATGCAATCCGCCATAATCCGCCCTGGTTATCATGGTGACCAGGGTGCCAAATCCAATCGCCTCGTCAAGAATGGCCCTTTAGGCTGCCGCGCGTCGCGTGGCTGTAGGTCCTTGACGAGGCGGCTGGATTTGGCGAAGACGCTGCCACGACAGTCTGATGGGAGATCACAGAATGAGCGACGAAGGCCGCATCCACAGCGTTCACGAGGGCGCCATATTCGAGATTGGCATCGATCGGCCGACTAAGCGCAACGGTTTTACGCCACACATGATGCGCGCTCTGGCCGAGGCTTACACTGCCTTCGAGGCCGACGATGAAGCGCGGGTGGGCCTGCTCTGGGCCGAGGGTGAGCATTTCACTGGCGGCCTCGATCTGCCAAAAATGGCACCGATCATGCAGCGTGGAGAGAGGTTGGTGCCGGAAAGTCTCATCGATCCCTTTGGCTTGCGCGAACCGCGCCTGACTAAGCCCATGGTGGTGGCGGTGCAGGGCTGGTGCCTGACCCTCGGAATCGAGGTTATGCTGGCGGCCGATATCGTGATTGCCGAAGAGACTGCTCGCTTCACCCAGATTGAGGTGCAGCGCGGGTTGATGGCTTCGGGTGGCGCCACCATCCGCATGGCCGAGCGGGCGGGTTGGGGCAATGCCATGCGCTGGCTACTCACGGGCGATGTGTTCGAGGCCGACGAGGCGCTGCGCCTTGGTTTTGTGCAGGAGTTGACACCTACTGGTCAGGCCCGCGTCCGCGCCCGTGAGGTCGCCGAGCGCATTGCCGCCCAGGCGCCGCTGGCGGTGCGCGCCTCGCTTCTCAATGCGCGTCTCGCTTTCGAGCAGGGGCCGGCCGCCGCTATCGCTAAAATCTACGATGTGCAGACCCGCCTTGCCGCCACCGAGGATTTGCAGGAAGGTGTCAGGGCTTTCATCGAGCGCCGGCCGGGAAATTTCACAGGACGGTAGGCAGGTAATGAAATCCATCCTCTCCCTCACGGTCAACGGCGTTGCGCGCGATGACGCGGCAGCGGACAATCTGCTGCTGGTCGATTATTTGCGGGAGGTCGTCGGGCTGACTGGCACCAAGATGGGCTGCGACGGCGGCGAGTGCGGGGCCTGTACCGTGCTGATCGACGGCCAGCCGCGGCTTTCATGCATCACACTGGCCCAGGCTTGCACCGGCAGTGAGGTCGAGACGGTCGAGGGCCTGGCCGACGGCAGCAGGCTGTCGCCCCTGCAAAGCGCATTCAACGAGGCGCTGGGCGCGCAGTGCGGCTATTGCACACCGGGCATGATCATGGCGGCGGAGGGCCTTCTGCGGAGGAACGCGGAGCCGGCTGATAGCGAGATCCGCTTGGCGCTGGCTGGAAACATTTGTCGCTGTACGGGCTATGTGAAGATCCTCAAGGCGGTGCATCTGGCTGTGGACGAGCGCAAGCCATGAGCCGCATCGGACGCATCGGCGCACCGCTACCGCTGGTCGACGGGCCGGAGAAGGTCTCGGGCAAGGCGCTGTTTACGGCCGACATGGCGCCCGCCGGCGCGCTGGTCGGCAAGATTCTACGCAGCTCCTGGAGCCATGCGGGCCTCCTCGGCGTCGATGTCGAAAAAGCACGGGCACTGCCCGGTGTCGCGGCGGTGATTACAGGCGAGGCCTGCGACGTGCCCTTTGGTGTGCTGCCCATCGCCGAGACCGAGTACCCGCTGGCGCGCGACCGAGTACGCTATCGCGGCGAGCCCATTGCCGCCCTCGCCGCGGTGGACGAGAAGACGGCGCTCGCAGCGCTCGATCTGATCAAAGTGCGCGCCGAGCCGCTACCGGGCTATCACGACGTGCAGGCTGCGCTCGCCGAAGGCGCCGTGCAACTGCACGAAAAGCGTCCCGGTAATGTCGAGCGCGAGGTGACGTTCGAACTCGGTGACACGGTCGCCGGGTTCGCTGACGCGAATCTCGTGCGCGAGGAGACCTTCCATTGTGCCGAGATCAACCATGTGCACATGGAGCCCAATGCCTCGCTGGCGAGCTGGGACGAAACTGATGGCCGGTTGACGCTGCACACCTGCACCCAGGTGCCTTATTACGTGCACCGCACCGTGGCCAGATGCTTGGGCCTCGACGAAGGTAGGGTGCGCGTGGTCAAGCCGCACATAGGCGGTGGCTTCGGTGCGCGCACGGAAGCGCTCGGCTTCGAAGTGATCGCTGGACTGCTGGCTCGTGCTGCGGGCGGTACCGTGTCGCTGGTGTTGAGCCGCGAGGAGACTTTTCTCTGCCATCGCGGCCGGCCGGAGACTGAGACGCGCATGAAGATTGGCCTCAAGAAGGACGGTAGCATAACGGCGGTGGAATGCGAGACCATCCAGCGCGGCGGTGCCTATAGCGGCTACGGCATCGTCACCATCCTTTACGCGGGCTCGCTGCTCTACGGGCTCTACGAGCTGCCGACGGTGAAGTATCACGGCGTCCGCGTGCTCACCAACACGCCACCTTGCGGCGCCATGCGCGGTCACGGCACGGTCAATGTGCGCTTTGCCTTCGAGAATCTACTCGATGCCATGGCGGACGAGTTGGGGCTCGACCCTTTTGCTGTGCGTCGTGCCAACCTGCTGCGGAAGCTCGGTTTTACGGTCAACGATTTGATGGTCAACAGCTACGGCGTGCCAGAATGTCTCGATAAGGTCGAGCGCGCGTCTGGCTGGGCCGACAAGCACGGCAAGCTGCCACCGGGCCGCGGCATCGGCATGGCGTGTTCGCATTATGTCAGCGGAGCCGCTAAGCCCGTGCACTGGACCGGCGAGCCCCACGCCACCGTGGTGCTCAAGCTCGATTGGGACGGCGTGGTCACCGTGCTCACTGGCGCTGCCGAGATCGGCCAGGGCTCCTCGACCATGGTCGCACAATGCGTCGGCGAGGTGCTGGGCTTGGGCATCGAGCGCCTGCGCGTTATCGCCGGCGACAGTGCCGTGACGCCCAAGGATAACGGGTCGTATTCCTCGCGCGTCACCTTCATGGTTGGCAACGCGGCGATCCAGGCGGCCGAATCGTTGAAGACGGTTCTGGTCAAGGTGGCGGCTGACAAGCTTGAAGCGGCGCCGGACGAAATCGAAGTGCTGGGCGAGGTCTATCGCGTGGCAGGCTCGCAGGACAAAGGTCTGGAATACAGCGAGATTGTCACGGCCGCCCTGGCGGAGAACGGTACGCTTACTGTGAGCGGCCATTTCTCGACACCGAAGGAGGCGCAGGGCGGGCACGCATATCGTGGTGCCGCCGTGGGCTCGACCATGGCCTTCAGCTATGCGGCGCAGGCGGTGGAGGTTTTAGTAGATCCCGTTACCGCGCAGGTCACCGTTGAGAAGGTCTGGGTGGCGCATGATTGCGGTAAGGCTCTCAACCCGCTCGCCGTTGAAGGCCAGGTGCAGGGCTCGGTGTGGATGGGCTTGGGCCAGGCCTTGTGCGAGGAGAACCGCTATCACGACGGCTTACCCGTGCACGCTAACCTGATTGACTACCGCGTGCCGACCTTTGTCGATTCTCCCGACATTGCCGTCGAGATTGTCGAGAGCAACGACCCCAATGGCCCCTTCGGTGCCAAAGAGGCGGGCGAGGGCTCGCTCTCGGGCTTTTTGCCGGCGCTCGCTGGCGCCATCGCCGACGCTACGGGCTATCGCCCGCTAGACTGCCCTATGACGCCGGATATGCTATTCAAGGCGTTGGCGAAAAGGAAGGCGGGCTGATGGAGCATCTGTCCGACTTCACGCTGCTGCGCCCAACGAGTGTCGAGGAGGCGGTGGCGGCGCGTGGTGCTCATCTTGGTGCGCGTATTCTTGCCGGTGGCACTGATCTTCTGCCCAATATGCGTCGCGGCCTGGTCGAGACCGGTACGGTAATTGATCTGAGTGGTTGCGATGAGTTGCGCACCCTCGACGGCGGGCATATAGGTGCCATGGTGACGCTAGAGACGCTCGCTACGAACTGCGAAAATTATCCTGCCCTGGCTCAAGCCGCCGCGGCGGTTGCGGGGCCGACCCATCGTGGAGTTGCGACAGTCGGCGGCAATCTTTGTCTCGATACTCGTTGTATCTTTTATAACCAGAGTGAATGGTGGCGTAAGAGTAACGATTATTGTCTCAAATATGGTGGCGAAATTTGCCATGTGGTGCCTACGAGCAAGCGCTGCTACGCCGTCTATAGCGGCGATCTCGCGGCGGCGCTGATACTCTACGGCGCCGATGTTGAGATCGCTGGCGCCGAGGGTCGGCGCAGCATTCCGCTCGACGCGCTGCTGCGTGACGACGGTATGGACTACCTGGCACTCCAAGATGGCGAATTGGTTGTCGCCGTGCATCTGCCGCCACAGTCCGAGTCCTTTTGCAGCGCCTATCGCGAGCTGCGCGTGCGCGGCTCGATTGACTTCTCGCTGGCCGGCGTCGCCGTCGGCCTTGTCGCGGAGGGAGATACTGTCAATACCGTTCGCGCTGGTATAACCGGCACGAACTCTGCCCCCCTCCTCGTCGAACTCCCCGGCGGAGACACCGGGAGCTCTGCCACGGATCTAGAAATACAAATCCAAAAAGTCGTTAGCCCCGTCCGTACCAGCCTCATCCAACCCCAATACCGCCGCCGCGCGGTTTCGGCGCTGGCAGCGCAGATGGTGCGGGACTTGGCAAATTCACCCCGAGTGCAAGATAATATTTAGCAATAGTTACTTATTTTTCAAAAAGTTCTTTCATGATTCCGATAATACAAGAAGTCGACAGGAAATGGTCGATAGAAACATCTTCCATAAATACCGTAATTGTTAGATAACTATTACTATTTTATCGCGTTCCTGAGTGGTAAATTACGAAACGAACTCCACATCAGACTTCTTTGTTGTTTCAACTGGTTGTCACGGTTTATAGGGTACGGGAATGTCACGCTTTCTCCGCGGTTCCGCAGTTTTGTATGAGATTACTCTATGTCTTCGCCAGCGCCTCAGTGGTCAGCTCATACGCGCTCTGCAGTAGCCGGGTCGCGGCTTCGCGGGTCATAAAGCCAGCGTGGCTGGTTAGAGTAACGTTGTTGAGTTTTGTCAACGGGTGGTCAGGAGTCAGCGGCTCTTCGGCGAAGGTATCTAGGGCGGCGTGGGCGATGCGGCCCTCTTGTAATGTTGACACCAGGGCGGCTTCGTCGACGAGGCCGCCGCGAGCAGTGTTGACGAGGATGGTGCTGGGCTTGAGGAGGGCCAAACGGCGGGCGTCGAGGATGCCTGCGGTCTCGTTGGTCAGCGAGACGTGCAGTGAGACAACGTCAGCCTCGGCCAGCAAGTCGTGGAGTTTGCGCGCCGTACATGGCAAGTCACTGGGCACGCCGCTGCGGTTCCAGGCGATCACGGACATCCCTAGCCCTGCGCCGAGCCGCACCATGGCGCGGCCGATGCCGCCGGTGCCGACGACACCTAATGTCTTGCCTGAAAGCTCGATGCTATCGAGGGTTGACCATTGGCCGGCGCGCAAGGACCTGTCCATGGCGGCGAGCTTGCGCGCGGCGGCGAACATCAGGGCGACGGCATGTTCGGCTACGCTTTGGTTGCCATAGCCGCTGATGGTCTTGACAGCGATGCCGTGGCGTTCAGCTGCTTCCAAGTCGATATAGGACGAGGCGCCGGTGCCCATGAAGACGATAGTGTGCAGGTCGGGGCAGGCGGCGAGCAGGCTCTCGCCCATCCAAGTGTGATCGTTCACCACCACCCGACAGCCTACCACCATAGTGCGGACCTCGTCTTCGCTGGGGTCGGTGACCACTACGTTGAGGTCGGGCACGAGCGCGCGCATCTCCGGCGTGATAAGTTCGGCGAGAAACGCTGGGCAGTCGATGAAGCACGCCTCAGGCATCGCTTTCGATAACGCCCGCTTCTGGATCGGCAAAGGTGGTCTCGTTGAAGGCCTTCTCGCTCTTGGCGATGAGCAATGTCACCATGGCGTCGCCCGTGACGTTGACGGCCGTGCGCATCATGTCGAGCAAGCGGTCGACACCGATAATCAGGCCGATGGCCTCAACCGGAAGGCCAACCTGGATCAGCACCATCGAGAGCATGATCAACCCGACGCCAGGAACGCCGGCGGTACCGATCGAGGCCAGGGTGGCGGTGAGGATCACCGTCAGGTATTCGGTCATGCCAAGGTCGACGGCGTAGACGTGGCTGATGAACACTGTTGCCACGCCCTGCATGATCGCCGTGCCGTCCATGTTGATGGTGGCTCCCAGCGGCACGGTGAACGAGGCAACCGCGTTCTTCACGCCCATGCGGTGCTCGACCGTGTCCAGCGTTACGGGAATGGTCGCGTTGCTGCTGGCGGTCGAGAAGGCAAAGACCAGCGCTGCGCGCATCTTGCGAAAGAACATTAGCGGATTGGTGCGGCCGAGGAAGACCAGCAAAAAGGTGAAGACGCCGCACGCATGCAGCAGTAGCGCCACGACGACGCAAAGGAAATAGCTGGCGAGCGGCAGAATCACGTCGAACCCCTGCGTTGCGAAGGTCTTGCCGATGAGGCAGAAGACACCGATTGGCGCCAGACGCATGACAATACCGACCATCTTCATGATGACCTCGTTGAGGTCCGTGAACAGCGAGCGCACGTGTTCACCGCGCTCGCCGGCAAGGGTCGCGGCGATGCCCAGTAGGATGGCGAAGACGATGATCTGCAGCATGTTGCCATCAGCAAGCGCCGCTACTGGGTTGCTCGGAACGAGGTTGGCGATGACCTCGCTGAGCGGTGGTGCCTCGCGGCCCGTGAACGCCACGTCACCCTCGACGATGAAGTCCTCGCCGGGCGAGACGACGACGGCGACGGTCAATGCGATGGTGATTGCGGTAGCCGTGGTGAAGAGGTAGAGCAGAATCGCTTTCAGCCCGATGCGCCCCAGTGCTGCAATATCGCCAAGCGCGGTGACGCCGCAGAACAGCGAGACGAAGACCAGCGGCACCACCAGCATTTTGAGGCCCGAGACGAACAGCTTGCCGATGGTGGCAAAGAAGCCACCGACCACGATATCGCCAACGAAAGCGGTCTCTGGGAAAAGTTGGTTGAGCAGCACTCCCAGGATGGCACCCGCCACCATGGCGATAAGGATCTCCTGCGTCAGGCTGAATTTGTGCGTTTTGGCCATGTTTTCCCCTCCGTCTCGTGCGGAGACGGTAGCACTAGCGGAGAAGCGCAGCCAGTTCTGTGTCGTTCAACGAGTAGGGGAGTGCTACCAGGTGCGCCGAGCAGGAGCGGCAGTCGCTGCTGCCGAAGCCGGGTACGGGCACTGTCGCGCCATGGGCAAGCAGCGTCGCCGTCAGCGCACATTCGTCGCCTTCCGGTACAGGTAAAGCCGCGACATGGCCCGCCACGGTCAGCCGATCTACGTGCCAGCGCAACGCCTTATCCTTGCGCAAATGCCTGGCGCAGCGGGCGCGGATGCCTCCTGGCCCGCGGGCGCTGCCGAGATAGGCGTAGCGGCCAGGTGCGAACTCTGCTGTTTCTCGCACGAGCATGATGAGTAGGGCATAGGCGCCGGGCTTTCGCGGCAGGCTGTCGGCTGTGCGTGACCAGTCTCCGAGCATGGCGTGAGTCTACCAACTCGGTGGACAGGTTTGGCAATGCGTTTCATGGTTCGCGCCGAAATCTTATCGAGCGAAAGGGATCAGCAATATGAGCACTGGCTTTGGGAGTGATGACAATTGCGTTGGCTGGCGTGGCGATAGCGGCACCGGTGGACGATAGCCGCTTAGTCGGCGATGCGGCCAAGCACAACGACTGGGTTACTTACGGTAATGGCTATGACAACCAGCGCTTTTCGGGGCTCGACCAGGTCAACCGCGAGAGTGTTGCCACGCTTGTGCAGCGTTGGACCTACCAGACTGGGATCAGCGCTAGCTTCCAGACAAGTCCGTTGATCGCCGACAGTGGGCGTATGGACCGGCGGCAGCGGCTCTTCGGTGTAGCCGACCAAAGTGCGGTAGAACAGGCTCTCATTGCATCTCCGTAGCCCCTTAAGTTTGATGTATTGCTCTATATCCGAGAACTTGCGCTGCAGATTGGCCATGATGCGGTCGAACTGCACCGGCTCCGGCAGGGTTGCCATTGGCAGCAGTTCGCGCAGGTGAAGCCTGTCGACTCTCCTCTTCGGTGAAGGCAGTAGGCTTATTGAGTTTCCTGGCGTCGTTCAGGATGTCGACGCCGCGTAGCTGGTGTTTTCGAGCCATAGTCTCCTCTAAGTCTTAGAGCCTAATCGGGTTTGTCGACTTGCCAAGGCGGAATGCGCTTGGAAAGATGGCGCCATGAAGAGTTTCGACAGCTATCGCAAGCGCGCGCTGGCCAATTGCGGCTCCGAAGAGGCGCTGGTCGAGAGGATGCCCGAAGTCAAATCGGCACGGGCGCTCTGCGCCATCAAGGATGACCGGTATCTCTCGCGCATGAGCCAGCGCGTGTTCTCGGCCGGGCTCAAGCACGATATGGTGGCCAAGAAATGGCCCGCCTTCGAGGAAGCTTTTCTCGCGTTTGTGCCGGCGCGTGTTGCCAATATGCCCGAGGAAGACGTCGAGGCGTTAATGCAGGACCGTCGTCTGATCCGTCATTGGCCGAAGATCAAGAGCGTGCCGGCAAATGCGCGGGCCATGATCGAGGTGACGGCCGATACCGGCTCCTTTGGCAAGTGGGTCACCGCCTGGCCTGTTGACGATACGGTGGGGCTGTGGGCGGATATCGGCAAGCGCTTCACCCAGATGGGCGGTGCCTCGTCACCCTATTTCCTGCGCTGGGTCGGCAAAGACACCTTCATGATCACGCCTGACGTCACCATGGCCCTGATTGAGGCCGAAGTCGTCACCCGCAAGCCCACTGCCAAGAAAGAGCTAGCGGCCGTACAGGAGGCCTTCAACGCCTGGGCGGCAGAATCCGGCCGGTCCTTGAGTGAGATCAGCCGCACGCTGGCGCTGGCGATGGGGTGAAAATATCTTCTGATCTTTAAATACCTCGATTTATGGCATGGGCCGCATGCACGGACACGTTCCGCTTGCGAGGTCGACACTTTACGTGGACAAATAGCGCTAACTGACTCGGGAGGGACAACGAATCGTGCGATCAAGGGCCGCGGTAGCGCATCAGGCGGGGGCACCGCTTAGCATCGAGACAGTCGAAGTTGAGGGGCCACGGGCGGGCGAGTGCCTGGTTGAGATTAAGGCGACGGGTGTCTGCCATACCGATGAGTTCACGCTGTCCGGCAAGGACCCAGAGGGTGCCTTCCCAGCCATCCTTGGCCATGAGGGCGCGGGTGTGGTGGTGGATGCTGGGGCTGGCGTGCAGTCTCTTAAGACAGGCGATCATGTGATCCCGCTCTACACGCCGGAATGTCGCGAGTGCGAATATTGCACATCTGGCAAGACCAATCTCTGCCAAGCTATCCGCGAGACACAGGGCCAGGGCGTGATGCCCGACGGCTCCAGTCGCTTTGCTCTCGGTGGGAAGAAGGTGCTGCACTACATGGGCACTTCGACCTTCTCTAATTTCACTGTGGTACCGGAGATTGCGTTGGCGAAAATCCGTGAGGATGCGCCCTTTGACAAGGTCTGCTATATCGGCTGCGGTGTGACCACGGGCATCGGCGCGGTGATGAATACGGCCAAGGTCGAGGCGGGCGCCAACTGTGTCGTATTTGGCCTCGGCGGCATCGGGCTCAACGTTATTCAAGGGCTGCGGCTGGTGGGCGCAGACAAGATCGTCGGCGTCGATACCAACCCCGCCAAGAAGTCACTGGCCGAGTGCTTTGGCATGACACACTTTGTCAATCCGACCGAAGTCAGGGGCGACCTGGTGCCCTATCTCGTCGCTCTGACGGGTGGCGGCGCGGACTACTCCTTTGAGTGTATTGGCAATGTGGACGTCATGCGCCAAGCCCTCGAATGTGCCCACAAAGGCTGGGGCGAATCGGTTATCATCGGCGTCGCCGGTGCCGGCCAGGAGGTCAAGACACGTCCTTTTCAACTCGTCACCGGCCGCGTCTGGCGCGGCACCGCGTTCGGCGGCGCCAAGGGTCGCACCCAGGTGCCGCGCATCGTCGATTGGTATATGGACGGTAAGATCAAGATCGATCCCCTGATCACCCACACCATGCCGCTCGACGACATCAACACTGCCTTCGACCTAATGCAAGCTGGTGAGAGCATCCGGAGCGTGATCACGTATTAGCGGCGTTAATCTGGGGGTGGTTGTGGTTTGTAACCCGTGCAATAGCCCCTATTTCTGCCCCGTTCGGGGATCGGCATGGTTGCTGACGAGGAAAAGAGACGTGGCGGGCTCCAGCTATCTGATGGTGGATGTCGAGCGCGCCACGGTATGAGTGCTTACCGAGTACCGTCAGGTTTTTGCCAAGCGCATCGCAGCCTGTAACGGCTGCGTAGTGGCTATCACGGGCGACAGCGTGCTCGCTATTTTCGTTATCGTTGTCGAGGTGGTGGAGGCTGCGGTCGAGATTTAGGCTATCTTAGCTGGACGTAACGACGCGCTGCCCGAGAATCGGCAAATGTATTTCTGTATTGGCGTGAATTTTAGTGACATCGTCTGTTCGTCGGACAACGACCCAGAAATCGGTTGCGACCGGCTCATCCCGGGGGTCTCCGTCAACGAGTATGCAGCCGAGTTTGCCATGTAGTTTGGGCTCAACACGACGTTACGCTTGAGGGCATCCTGCCGAATATCTGAAATTTCTATGTCTCTCCCGAGCGGACGTCGCTGATGGACATGCCTTTATAAGGTAAAGAAAAGGGGGGGGCGCGGCTGCCTCTCCGCGCCCCTCAGTCTACAGGAGGAGTTGTCCCACCGAGGTGGGCGGTTTAGGCCTCCGGGGCCCTTGCGTCACCCGTCGCGGGCTTCGCCATGGCGTGCTCGGACCGTCACGAGCAGCCGCTGGTGCCGCCACAAGTATCGCATTTGAGGCATGTACCGTTGCGGACCAGAGTAAAGTTTCCACATTCCGAACAGGGATCTCCTTCATAGCCTTTGATGCGGGCCTCCACGACCTGGGCCCGGCGGCCGTCTTCGGCGCTGAGCGCCACACCAACCGAGACCCCGGCCTGTCCCGCTCCGCTCGCGGCCGGCAGCGCCATGTCGGCTTCCGGTATCGCTTCAGCAGTGACTGTCGCCGTCGCCGCTGCGGCACCGCCGTCGAGCACTCTCAGGCGGCCACGCACGAAACCGGGGCTGACCAGCGCCTGTAGGCCTGCAGCGCGCTCTGCGTCAGGTGTCGCAGCGGCCATGATCTCGCTTTGGCGTTCGCCCTTGCCGACGGAGTCGGGGCGCAGGTCTTCCGGCTTGACGTGGGCCAGATCGTTGCGATCAAGATAGGAGATTGCCAGCTCGCGAAAGACGTAATCGAGGATCGATGTTGACATGCGAATGGTGTCGTTACCTTCGACCAGACCACTCGGCTCGAAGCGAGTGAAGGTGAATGCCTCGACAAACTCTTCCAGTGGCACGCCGTATTGCAAGCCAATGGAGACCGCGATGGCAAAGTTGTTCATCAGGCTGCGGAAGGCTGCGCCCTCCTTGTGCATGTCGATAAACATTTCGCCGAGGCGGCCGTCATCGTACTCGCCTGTGCGCAGATAGACCTTGTGGCCGCCAACCACGGCTTTCTGAGTGTAGCCTTTGCGTCGATGGGGTAGGCGTTCGCGCTCATGCGCCTCGCGGGCCACGGCCTCGACCACACGCTCGGCAATAGCGCTTGCTGGCACCGCCGCTTCTTCGACTTGCTTTTCCTCGACCTCGTCTTCACTGACCAGTGCGCTAAGTGGCTGGCTTAGCTTCGAGCTGTCGCGGTAAAGAGCTGTCGCTTTGAGACCTAGTTGCCATGACAGCTGATAGGCTTCTTGACAGTCTGTGATTGTGGCCGCGTTCGGCATGTTTATGGTTTTGGAGATAGCTCCCGAGATGAAAGGCTGGGCTGCTGCCATCATGTGGATATGGCTGGTCCAGGAGAGCGCGCGGGTGCCCGTGCGCCCGCAGGGATTAGCGCAGTCGAATACGGACAGATGTGTCGGGTCCAACTCCGGCGCGCCCTCGACAGTCATGGCGCCGCAGCAATAGGTGTTGGCAGCCTCGATCTGCCCCTTGGTGAAGCCGAGCGCGGCAAGAATGTCGAAGGCGGGGTCGGCCAGCGAGGCCTCGTCGAGTTCGAGCGCATTGCGGCAGTAGTCCTCGCCGAGCGTCCACTTGTTGAAGACGAAGCGGATATCGAAAGCATCTGTGAGTGCGCCTTCGATACGCTCGATCGCGGCGCCGTCGAAGCCCTTAGTGGCGAGCGTCTGGTGATTGATGTGGGGCGCGCCGTCGAGCGTGCCCTTGCCTACCACGTAGTCAGTGATAGTCCCGATCTGGCCCTCGTCGTAGCCCAGTGCATCCAGCGCCTTTGGCACTACGCGGTTAATAATCTTGAAATAGCCGCCTCCGGCAAGCTTCTTGAACTTGACCAGGGCGAAATCGGGCTCGATACCGGTGGTATCACAATCCATGACCAGGCCGATGGTGCCGGTGGGCGCGATCACGGTCGCTTGGGCATTGCGGTAGCCGTGCTGGGTACCGAGCTCGACAGCCTCGTCCCAGGCGTGCGCTGCTGCTGCGGCCAGTGCCGCCTGCGGGCAGTTGGCAACATCGAGCGGCACTGGCACGACGCTCAGGCCCTCGTAGCCCTGCGCTTGGCCCTGGGCGGCGAGACGGTGGTTATGCATCACCTGCAGCATGGCACGGCGGTTGTCGGTATAGTTCGGAAAGGCGCCGAGCTCGCGCGCCATCTCGGCCGAGGTGCGATAGGCGGTGCCCGTCATCAGCGCCGTGAGAGAGCCACATAGTGCGCGCCCCTCCTCGCTGTCATAGCTGAAGCCCATGTTCATCAAGAGGCCGCCGATATTGGCGTAGCCCAAGCCGAGGGTGCGGAAGGCGTAGGAGCGCTCAGCGATGGCGTGCGATGGGAACTGTGCCATCAGCACCGAGATTTCCAGAACCACCGTCCACAGCCGAACCGCGTGGTTGAAGCCGGCAATATCGAACTCGCCGTTGCTGTGGCGAAAGGCCATGAGATTGAGAGAGGCGAGATTGCACGCCGTGTCGTCGAGGAACATGTACTCTGAGCACGGGTTCGAGGCGCGGATGCGTCCGGATGCGGGGCAAGTGTGCCATTCGTTGATAGTACTGTCGAACTGGATACCAGGATCGGCAGACTGCCAGGCGGCGACCGCCATGCTGTTCCACAGGCCGCGGGCAGAGACGGTTTCCGCCACCTTGCCGTCGGTGCGCCGGATCAGTTGCCAGTCGGCATCCGCCTGCACCGCTTCTATGAATTCATTGGTGACACGCACGGTGTTGTTGGCGTTCTGGCCCGAGACAGTGAGATAGGCCTCCGAATCCCAGTCGGTGTCATAGGTGCGCAGTTCAAGCTCCGTGTAACCCTGGCGCGCAAAGTCGATGGCGCGACGGATCGAGTTCTCCGGGATCATCGCTGCGCGGGCGCCGGCAATGGCCTTCTTCAGGGTCGGGTTGTCGGCGGGGCTGAAGCGGCTCTCGTCACCCATCTGGCAGGCGGTCATGATGGCGTTGAGGTGGCTAGACAGCAGCTTAGATCCGACCACTAGCGCCGCCACCTTCTGCTCTTCCACTGCCTTCCAGTCAATGAATTGGGCGATGTCTGGATGGTCGACGTCGACCACCACCATCTTTGCTGCGCGCCGTGTAGTGCCGCCCGACTTAATGGCGCCGGCGGCGCGGTCGCCTACCTTGAGAAAGCTCATCAGCCCCGATGAGCGCCCGCCTCCCGAGAGCGGCTCGTTCTCGCCGCGTAGGCCGGAGAAGTTGGAGCCTGTGCCTGAGCCGTACTTGAACAGGCGCGCCTCGCGTACCCAGAGGTCCATGATGCCGCCTTCGTTAACCAGGTCGTCGCTCACGCTCTGGATGAAGCAGGCGTGCGGCTGGGGGTGCTCGTAAGATGACTCGGAAGCCACGGTCTCGCCGGATTCGAAATCGACGTAGGTATGGCCTTGGGCCGGGCCGTCGATGCCGTAGGCCCAGTGCAGCCCGGTATTGAACCATTGCGGGCTGTTGGGTGCGGCCATCTGTGCCGCCAACATGTGGGAAAGCTCGTCGTGGAAAGCGCGGGCATCCTCCTCGCCATCGAAATAGCCGCCCTTCCAGCCCCAATAGGTCCAGGTGCCGGCCATGCGGTCGAAGACCTGGGTGGCGCGGGATTCGCTTCCCATCTCCGTATCCGTCACCGGGCGTTTGCGCCAGAGCCATTCCGGCACGTCTGACTCGCGCACGGACTCGAGATCCTCTGGCACGCTGGCCTTGCGGAAATATTTCTGGGCCAAGATATCGATCGCCATCTGCGACCATGCCGCGGGGGCTTCTATCTCGTCATTCGAGAAGACGAGAGAGCCGTCGGGATTGCGAATTTCGCTCACCGCAGCACGGAAAGCCATGCCCTCGTAGGGCGATTCGCCGACAGTCGTGAAGTGTCGCGTGATGCGCATTTTTAGCCCTTCTGTAGCGTGGCCGTCTTAATCGCGGCCGTGAATCGCGCGAGGGCTACTAGATTTCGTGTCCCCTCAAGCGGAGACCACTACATATAGTCGGATTATCAAAAAATGACAATAACACCATACCGTATCTGGTAGGTAGGCGTGTCAATTAGGCAACAGATATCGGGGGTCAGCCTCCGTTTTGGTGTAGGAAGTCCAATGCTAGATTGCTCAGCGTGCGCACACCGAGGCGCAGATAGGCCTCGTCGACGACGAAGTGGGGCGAGTGATTGGGCGCGGCGTCGGCGGGTGCGACATTGGGCAGGCGAGCGCCCATGAAGACGAACATGCCGGGCACCTGTTGCTGATAGAAGGAAAAATCCTCATAGCCCATCACGGCCTGCGTCCGCTGTACCATAGTCTGGCCGGCAACGCGCTCTAGCGTCGGTAGCATGGTGCGCACTAGATCCGGCTCGTTATAGGCGACCGGCACGCCGTGGCCCCAGGAGACTTCCGCCGTGGCGCCTGCGCTCTCGGCGATGCCCTTTGCCGTGCGTGCGATACGCTCGTGAATGTCCCGGCGGACCTCGGACTTGTGGGTGCGCACTGTGCCGACCAACTCGACCCGGTCGGGAATGATGTTGTGGCGCACGCCGCCATGGATGCTGCCGATCGAGATGACCGCCGTCTCGTGGGTGTCGATCTGGCGTGAGTGGATGGTCTGCAATCCTAAGATGATCTGTGAGGAGACGACGATGGGGTCGATGCCGCGATGGGGCGCGGCGCCATGGGTCTGACGGCCGAACACCGAGATCTTGAGCACGTCGGCGCTGGCCAGCATTGGCCCTTCGGTGAAGAACAGCACGCCGGGGTCGCGGGCACCGATATGCAAGCCGAAGATGGCGTCGGGTCGCGGGTTGTCCAGCGCACCTTCTGCTACCATCAGTGAGGCGCCGCCTTCTTCGCCCTCGGGAGGGCCTTCTTCTGCTGGCTGAAAGATGAAAGTCACAGTGCCGGGAATGTGCTCACGCATGCCGGCAAGCACCTCGGCCGCACCCATTAGCATGGCGACGTGAGTATCGTGGCCGCAGGCGTGCATCACACCGACCTCCTGGCCGTTATAGGTAGTGCGCACGACAGACGCGAAGTCGAGCCCGGTCTGCTCGACCACGGGCAGCGCATCCATGTCGGCGCGCAGCGCCACGACCGGCCCCGGCAGCCCACCCACGAGTACGCCTACGACGCCGGTATGAGCTATGTCGGTGCGCACTTCGTCGAGGCCCAGGCTGCGCAGATGCTCGGCCACCAGCGCCGCGGTTCGGAACTCGCGATTGCTGAGTTCCGGATTAGCATGAATGTCGCGCCGCCAAGCGATAACCCGGTCTTCCAACGCTGCCGCCCGTTCGTCGACATCTGCCCAGCGCGGTGACTGGGCGCTTGCCTGAAAGCTGGTGCCAAACAGTGCAAAACCGATCATAAAACTTGATAGCGCGCGCGCGCCAACCATCCTCAAACCCTCCATTATGATGCCTCTATGTAACATGGCGCGGCGCTAGACGGGACCCGGGGACGATGCCATATTTCCTACGTTGCTGGACACACGAGAGGACACACGGTCGATGGGCGCGACGTTTGGTACCAAGCTCTTCACTCGCATGCATGGCCAGCGTGTCGGCGAGGACGCGGCTGGCAATGTTTATTACCGTGAGCGCAAGTCGAAGGCTGGCCAGCGCGAGCGGCGCTGGGTGATCTATGCCGAGGTGCCGGAGGCCTCGTCTGTGCCGCCGGTGTGGCAGGGCTGGCTGACACATACGTTGGCAGAGAGCCCGATCGAAGAGCCGCCCGTGGCGCGTCCCTGGCAGAGCCCGCGTGGGGCCAGCGTGACAGGCACGGCGGCGGTCTACTATCCGCTGGCTGGCGGCAAGCGCGACCGCACCACCGGCGACTACGAGGCCTGGACCCCCGAATAGGCAAGTTTTGCTGCCGGTGCTCCAGGATCACGCATCGACGTCTTGCAGGCGCTGGCGCGCTGGTCAGCTTGAATTCGTATACGCCTTCGCCGATAGTAACGGCGACCGATTCGCTGCTGGAGGTGGCATGAAGTGCAATATCGTCGAGACCATCATTTCGCTGGAGCCCGGCGGTGACACCGAGATACTCGGTAATGGCGACATGGTCCTTTTTACCGAAACGGCACTCGATCCCGCCAGCGTGGTCTACCACGTTCTGATGAACCCGAAGGACGACCCATGATGTCGCCGCGCGACGGTCTGTTGCCGACCTGGCATGACGAGGACGGTGCGCCCGTTGCCTGTACAGAGAAGATCAAGGTCCTTAACGAGAACATCATGGAGATTCGTGAGATGTGCCGCGAAGCACTCGAGGACGCGGCTCTGATGGGCTGCGACGAAGCGCAAATGCGTGCCGTGCTATTGACCCTGGTTCGCACCCTTGAGGAACCTTTCAAAGATTAGACGGATCGGGTTGGCTCTCGTCGTCTGCGCCAGCGCCGCGTCGGCGCAGGGCGATCCTTTCGCGAATCAATGGGAGCCGGTCGGCGGCGCTCGGCTGGAGGCACTCGACAAGGTCACCGGGCGTATCTCGGTGGTCGAGGTGGCTACCGGCGAGCCGGTTGCTTTCGGCACGCTCGGCATCACTGTGGAATCCTGCTTTCGCCGTCCGCCCGAGTTGGCGCCGGACAGCGCCGCGCTTGTCAATGTCAGCGAAAGCCGTGAAGAGACTGCGCTGCCGAGACCGTTGTTCCGCGGCTGGATGTTTGCATCGAGCCCGGGCTTGTCGGGTCTGGAGCACCCAGTTTACGACGTCATCGTGCTCGACTGCATCGTGCCGGCGCCTCCCGATGACGAGGCAGAGGACGAATAACCTACTCAGGCGGTATCGCTGGTCGTAAAATCGGCCGGCAGCTTGATGGCGCGGGCGAGCAGGCTGAGATATTTGGCGCGGGGAACCTCGCGGGCGCCAAAGCGCTGTAAATGCTCAGTCACGAACTGCGTGTCGAGCAGGGCAAAACCACCGGCACGCAGCCGCTCGACGAGATGGACGAGCGCGACTTTGCTGGCGTCACGTCTGTGGCTGAACATGCTCTCACCAAAGAACGCCCCGCCAATGGCAACGCCGTATAGCCCGCCAACAAGCTCGTCATTGGCCCAACATTCTACCGAGTGCGCATGCCCCATGGAAAAAAGGTCTCGATAAAGGTTTTCGATGGTGCAGTTGATCCAGGTGCTTTGACGTCTCGGTGCGGGCTTGGAGCAAGCGGCTATCGTACCGGCAAAGGCTGTGTCCACTGCAACACGATAAGGCGCGCGCCGGATCACCTTTTGCAGCGAGCGCGGCACGTGGAACTCGTCGATCGGCAGGACCCCACGCTTGTCTGGATCGACCCAGTAGATGGTTGGGTCGTCGCGGCTCTCGCCCATGGGAAACAGGCCCCATTGATAGGCTCTGAGTAGCGTCTCAGCGGTTATCGGCGGTGGACGCTGAGTATCTATGGCCTGACCTAGCTATTCAGGAGTGGCTGTTGCCGCCTCTAAGCAATTTCTCGAGCCAGTGTATATCATATGCGCCGTTGGCAAAATCCTGCTCCATCATGATACGGCGATGCAGCGGCAGGGTGGTGGTGATGCCGTCAATGACGAACTCCTCCAGACTGCTACGAAGCCGCATGAGGCATGCGTTTCGATTGGGGCCATGAACGATCAGCTTGGCCACCATACTGTCGTAATGGGGCGGCACGCTGTAGCCGGCATAGAGCGCGGAATCGACGCGCACGCCGAGGCCTCCTGGTGGGTGGTAGTCGCTGACCCGGCCCGGGCTTGGCACCAGTGTCTCTGGATCCTCGGCCGTGATGCGGCATTCGATGGCGTGACCGTAGAAGGTGACCTCGTCTTGGGTGATACTGAGCGGTGCACCAGCGGCGATGCGAATCTGCTCACGTACCACGTCGATGCCGGTAATCATCTCGGTCACCGGGTGCTCCACCTGTAGGCGGGTGTTCATCTCGATGAAGTAGAAGGCCTCGTCCTGGTAGAGAAATTCTAGCGTGCCGGCCCCGAGATAGCCGATAGCCGTGACCGCCTCGACCACGCGCTGGCCGATCTCCATGCGCGTTTCAGCATTGAGCGCGGGCGAGGGTGCTTCCTCGACCAGCTTCTGGTGGCGGCGCTGTAGGGAGCAATCGCGCTCGCCGAAATGCAACACTGAGCCATGGCTGTCCGCCATCACCTGGATTTCGATATGGCGTGGGCCTAGCAGGTATTTCTCGATGAACACCTCGCCGTTGCCGAAGGCCTCGTGCGCCTCGCGCGCTGCCAAGTCGAGAGCTATCGGCAGACCGTCGGGGTCTTTGGCCACCTTCATACCGCGGCCGCCGCCGCCGGCAGAGGCTTTGACCAGCACCGGGTAGCCAATCTCATCGGCGACAGCCAGTGCCGCATCGATATCGGTCACCGGGCCGTCAGAGCCCGGCACCATGGGCATGCCGAGCCGCGACAGCGAGGTGCGCGCCGCCACCTTGTCGCCCATCAAGCGGATATGGTTTGGGTCGGGGCCGATGAAGGTGATGCCGTGTTCGCCGACGATCTCCGCAAAATGTGCGTTCTCGGATAGAAAGCCGTAGCCTGGGTGGATGGCGTCTGCGCCCGTCACCTCCACCGCAGCCATGATGGCGGGGATATTGAGGTAGCTCGCCTTGGCCTGTGGCGGGCCGATACAGACCGATTCGTCCGCCAACCGCACATGCATCGCGTCAGCGTCTGCGGTCGAGTGCACCGCCACAGTGCGGATGCCCATTTCGCGGCAGGCGCGGTGTATGCGCATCGCGATCTCGCCGCGATTGGCGATCAGCACCTTGTCGAACATTTGCGCCCTGGCCCCGCCGCT
The DNA here is from genome assembly GCA_030739735.1 of Alphaproteobacteria bacterium. Classification (NCBI taxonomy): domain Bacteria; kingdom Pseudomonadati; phylum Pseudomonadota; class Alphaproteobacteria; species Alphaproteobacteria bacterium. Next base: position 64,657 of record JASLYQ010000007.1, read on the forward strand.
ACTCGATAATTGCCAGCACTTCGCCAAACTCGACCGGGGTCTCGTTACTAGCGAGCACGCGTTTGACCGTGCCGGCGAGAGGTGCCCGGACTGGATTCATGGTTTTCATGGCTTCTATGATGAATAGCGTATCGCCTTCCGAGACCTGATCGCCAGGGACCACGAAGGGCGGTGAACCCGGGTCCGGTGCCAGGTAGAGAGTTCCTACCATGGGCGAGACAACATCTCCGGGGTGGGAGATATCACCCCCGCCGCTGCTTTCCTCCTCCGCTGCTACCGGCGCCATCTCCGGCGCCGGCACGGCGCTGGGCGAGGCGGGCACGGGCTTGCGCGCGATACGCACATGCTGCGCGCCCTCGCTGATCTCGATCTCGCTCAAGCCCGTCTCTTCCAGCAGCTTGGCGAGCTCGCGGATAAGACCGGCGTCGACTTTGAGGGCGTCGGTCATGCTTCGGGCTCTGTCGAGAGGAGTTGTGCGAGGGCGATAAGGCCAAGCCGGTAGCTGTCACCGCCGAAGCCGCAGATCATGCCCTTGGCGACGGGAGAAATCGTGGAGTGGCTACGGAACGGCTCACGGGCGTGGATATTGGACATATGGATTTCGACCGCAGGCAGTGAAATCGCAACCAGCGCATCAGCGATCGCCACCGAGGTATGGGTATAGCCGGCGGCATTGATCAACACGGCGTCATGCGTTTCCTGTGCCTCGTGAATCCAGCCGATCAACTCGCCCTCGCTATTGCTTTGTCGAAAATCAATGGCCAAGTCCAACTCTGCAGCCACAGTGCGGCACAGCGCCTCGACGTCGGCGAGGGTGTCGTGGCCGTAGATCTCCGGCTGGCGCGTGCCCAGCAGGTTGAGATTGGGGCCGTTGAGAACGAGAATGGAACGGGCCATGGGGGGTCGCGCCTGTTGGAGAACAAGTTTGGTAAACCACCGCTGCCGACGCTGGTCTCTGCCATTATATCATGGCCGCTGCCCGGATAGGCAATGGCTGTTGATGGGGTAAGGCTTGAAGCGTCGGGGTAGCCATCTCATACTCCTACTCCACCTGTGCAAGGCGAGCAGAACGCAAGAGGAGTTGATGCGAATTACCGTCAATGGCGAAGGTCGGGAACTGGAAACACCGCTTACGGTCAGCGGCCTGTTGGCCGAGCTTGGGCTGGATGCCGGCAAGATTGCCGTCGAGCGCAATCGTGAGCTGGTGCGGCGCTCGGTCTTCGATGACACTGTGCTTGACGACGGCGATGCGCTGGAGATCGTGCATTTCATAGGTGGCGGCTCCCCGGTGACCTCGACTGAGATGGGGGCGGACGACGACTCGTGGAGCGTCGCCACTCGACACATGCGTTCGCGCCTGATCGTGGGCACGGGAAAATACAAGGATCTGGAAGAGACTGCGGCAGCTGTTGAGGCCTCGGGCGCGGAGATGGTCACGGTGGCAGTGCGCCGTGTCAATGTGACCGACCCAAATGCGCCGATGCTGATGGATTACGTTGACCCCAAACGCTATATCTATCTGCCGAACACGGCCGGCTGCTTTTCTGCCGATGACGCTCTTCGCACCCTGCGACTGGCGCGCGAGGGCGGCGGCTGGGACCTAGTCAAGCTCGAGGTTCTCGGCGACCAGAAAACGCTTTATCCTAACATGCCAGAGACTCTGTCGGCGGCGGAGACGCTGATAGGTGACGGCTTCAAGGTAATGGTCTATTGCAGCGATGACCCGATCATGGCCAAGCGGCTTGAGGAGATCGGCTGCGTCGCTATCATGCCGCTGGCGGCGCCGATCGGCTCCGGCCTTGGCATTCAGAACCCGGTCAACATCCGCATTATCATCGAGAATGCAGACGTGCCGGTTGTGGTCGATGCGGGTGTCGGTACGGCGTCGGATGCGGCGGAAGCCATGGAACTCGGCTGCGAGGCGGTGTTGATGAACACGGCTATCGCGGGCGCTGACGATCCCATTCTCATGGCCCGCGCCATGAAGGCCGGCGTCGAAGCCGGCCGCCTCGCCTACCGCGCAGGACGTATCGCGAAGAGGATGTACGCCGACCCGTCTTCGCCGCTAGCCGGGCTCGTCTAGAGCCAAAAAAGGGAAGGTGAACGGGCTTCCCTTATTCATTAAATACTGTTCGCCCAGTAGGCCGGGATTGGGGGTGTCTGGCGCGCCGGTGCCGCCAACTAGCTTGATCGGAAGCCACGAGAACAGGAACTCGTGCGCGCCGGCCTCTGACATGCAGTCGAGGTTCAGGTTCTCGAAGTTGTAGGAGCAACGGCGGACGATCAGGTTGATGTGGCAATAGGCAAGGGACTCGAGCCCACTCTTGGCGAAGTCATAAGATTCCAACCCCGAGTGTCGGAGTCGACTATGGAGATCTTGCGCTTCACCAGGTAGTTGCACACTTCGGCCGAGATGCCAGGCTCGCCGGTGCCGAACTCGGCATTGTTGGCTGCGATCTCGGCAGCGCCCATGTTAACGGTACGACTGTTCTTCCAGAGGCTGTCCCAGCTAGTGCAGAAAAACACCATATCGCCTTGGCCGGCGTTGTCCATGTCGCAGCCCTTCTCGAGCATAGCGACGCCCTTCAGCACGACGATATCAGCCATAATATCACGGGTGAAGAATGAGCCAGTTTATTAGCGTTAGTCTTTCTATGACTAATCAATAGGTATATATTGAAATGATGATGCTCTTGACCTTGTGCCGACTGCCGACTGCCGACTGCCGACTGCCGACTGCCGACTGCCGACTGCCGACTGCCGACTGCCGACTGCCGACGGCGAAGGCCGTGTCAGAGTTTTGCCGAACTTGCTGGTAACCGAGCTCTGATATCATCAGTCTGCCCGGTCAGGCGAGGTCTTCCAGGCACACGGCCATATTGACGCCGTCGCCATAGACCGCGCTGGCGGCATGCTCGTGTATGTTGCCGAGATTGACATCGACGAGAAAATGCATGTGGGGGGAGTTCGGCAATTCCACATTGCGCCAGGCAAACGCTGTCTGAGCATAGGCTGCCGTCCGCGAGGTGCCACTGGCGTTACCGAAGACCCCAAGTACACTGTCGCCTGCCAAATCGGCGACGTCTTCGCCGTTGCTCTCGATATGCCCGCGGAAGACGGCATGAAATTCAGTGATGGTTGCGATGGCCGCCGGCCCGTCGTTGGCCATGTGGCGTGTGTAACTCGTGACATCCAACGCCAAAATGCTGGTCAGCGCCTGCTCCACCCGGTGGTTTTAGCCATCCGTTCCCCCGGGTGCGTGCTTGTTGCCCTGCAGCCTACGTCGTCTCCGGAGGCTCCTCAAGTGCTGTCTGGCGGGCGCTATTCTTGCAGTCGGCCAGCGAAGATGCGGCGGGACTCGAGGATGTCTAGGGCGCAAGTGAGGGTCGGGTCTTCCGCATCCTCCAGCAGGTTTGGGCAGACCTCGGCCATGTTGCGCTGGACTACCGCCGCGGTCTCTACACCGCCCTCCAGGGCGTTCTCCAGGTCCGCCTCACGGCGACGCGCGTCGTCCCCACTTTCCGCGCGAATGTCGGGGCGGATGCCGGTGCGCTGGATCGAACGGCCGTCGGGCGTGTAATAGCGCGCCGTGGTTAGACGCAGTGCTCCGCCACCGGAGACGGGAATGATGGTCTGCACGGATCCCTTTCCGAATGAGCGATTGCCCATAATCAAGGCGCGGTCGTGGTCTTGCAAGGCGCCGGCGACGATTTCCGAAGCTGATGCGGAGCCGCCGTTGATCAGCACCACCACGGGCTTACCCTCGCTAATATCACCGCGTTCGGCGGTAAAGCGCCGCACGCGGCTCACATCGCGGCTGCGCGTCGAGACGATCTCGCCTTCGCCGAGGAAGGCATCGGAGACGGCGAGCGCCTGGTCGAGCAGGCCGCCGGGATTGTTACGCAGGTCGAGCACTACGCCCAGCATGTCCTCGTTCAGCTCGTCCCTGAGGTCGTCCATGGCCTCGTAAAGGGCTTCTTCGGCGCGTTCGTTGAAAGTGGTGATGCGGACATAGCCCACATTGCCTTCAACGCGCGCCCGCACGGCCTGGATGCGCACGACGTCGCGGATGATGGTGACTTGAAAGGGCTCCTCCGAGGGCGGGCGGCGCATCTTCAGTACGACGCTTGAGCCGCGGCGCCCACGCATGCGCTTGACCGCCTCCGCCAATGTCAGGCCGAGCACGGGCTCGCCGTTGACATGGGTGATCAAGTCGCCTGTCTGCAGGCCGGCGCGGGCACCGGGCGTACCGTCGATGGGTGCGACCACCTTGACCAGGCCCTCTTCCATCGTCACCTCGATGCCGATACCGCCGAACTCGCCTCGGGTACGCACCTTCATTTCGCGGTAGAGGTCCGGCGGCATATAGTCCGAATGCGCATCGAGCTCGTTGAGAAATCGGCCAAGGGCCGAGGCCATCAGTTTCGGGGCGCTCAAGGCGTCCTTCGGCACCGGCGCACGTTCCTCCGAGGGTTTTTCGGCTTTTATCTCGGCGATTTCTCGTGCCGTCTCGTCAAAGCTGTCCACAGCCAGGGCCACGATACGATCGGTCGGCACGGGATCGACATAGTCTTGGGCGGTGATGTCAAAAACCTCCGCGAACAGGTCGAGCTGGCGCAGGCGCTCTCCGGGCGAGGGGACGGGAACCACGTTTCTGTCGAATGCGGCGGAGATCTGTCCCAGCTGGGGCATGTTCTCAACGGCGTCCTCGAAGCTGGCGTGGCCGAGGTTAAAGGTGCGCGAACGCAGCGGCGAGGAATCGCAGCTTGTCACCAGCAGGATCAAGAGCGCGGCGCTGCCGAGCCGCAATCCCAGGCGCCATTGTCTCTGACCGCCAGCCTCAGCACACGCCGTCATCGCATCCTCCGTCGCCGTAGGCTCTTTAGCCTGCGCGCGCTTCGGCTATCGCTTTGCGCATGGTAGCAGCGTCGATGGCGCCCCGAAAAATCTGGTCATCGACGATGAAAGTCGGCGTGCCGCCAATTCCGAGTGCGCCGGCGAGGGATTTATTGGTGTCGATCAAAGCCAGGATCTCAGGCGACTCCATGTCGGCCTTAAGTTGCTGAAGGTCGAGGCCGACCTCGCTGGCGATGTCGAAAATCTGCTTGTCGTCGAACTGCCCGCGCGACGCCATCATGGCGTAATGCAGATCGAGATAGCGTCCCTGACGTTGCGCCGCTAGCGCCGCCTGGGCGGCACGCACTGATTCCGGGCTAAGGATCGGCAGCTCTTTGAAGACGACACGGACGTCTGGGTCTTCGCGGATCAGATCCATGACCATTTCAAGCGAGGTCTTGCAGTAGCCGCAGCGGTAGTCGAAAAACTCGACGATGGTCACTGAGCCCTCTGAATTTCCTGCCACGGGCGCGGCCGGATCGAACTGAATTTCGCGCTTCAGGTCGCTGAGATTGGACTGTTGCTCGGCGGCGATGCGCGTTTCCTCGCGTTCCCGATACTGACGCACCGAATCGAGTATGTGCTCCGGATTCTCCTGGATATACCGCTCGATCAACGCTTCCACAGCGGCACGCTGGGTATCGCTCAGGGTCTCTTCTGCGGTCGCCGTGATCCCTGGAGCCAACGCCACAAGCGTTGCCAGACAAGACGCAATCAGGCCGCGCCGTACCGAGAATTCGTTCATGTCTTGCCTCGTCGTGTTGGGATCAGGCCTTGTTCACAGTGGCTAAGATGGGCGGAAAACGGGCGGCGAACAAGCCGTTCCGCCATTTTTTTCGGTTGAGCACGGGAAAGTGAAGTTAGCGCCTTTGCAGGGTAATGAGTTGCACCGCCTCCTGATGAATGTCCTGCGCACGCAACCAGCCAGGCGAGCCTTCAGCGTATTTTCGCTCGGCCCGTCCGGCGTGCAAGCGTGCATCTTCGGCCTGGCCGACGAGCAGCGAATATTCACCCGCCGCCAGCGAGGCCGCGCCGGAATCCCCCTGCCGGTGATAGCCGATCGAGAGCAGGCGCCAAGTGGCGGGGTTCTCGCTGTCGATGCGCCTCGCGGTTTCGAGGGTCTCGATGGCTACGCCAAGGGCGTTTTCTACTCCGCTTTCGAGCTGTGCTTGGGCCAGACCAGTCAGCAGCAGGGGATCCTCAGGCCGCAAGGCCACGGCTGCGGTATAGGCCGGCACGGCGTCTGCCGCATGCCCGTTCTCATAAAGCATCTGCCCCTTGAGCTCGTGAAAATAGGGGTCCCGGGGCAACTCGGCGATCAGCGTATTGATCTCGCTTAAAGCGCGTGACAGGTCAGGCTGGCGGTAATAGGCGATGGCCCTGGCATAGCGCGCGGGCAGGCTAGTATCGGTCTCTGGATAGAAGGTCCTTAAGACCTTCCGCGGCCGTTCGATGAAGGCGATCAGCTTGGAGCGCATGCGCTCGTGGCGCATCACATCGGCGGGGCTGTCGGTCTCGTTCGACCAGATCGAGTTCTGCACATGCTCGGCGATAAACTCGATGCGATCGCGGGTCAGCGGATGGCTGCGCACATAGGCGTCCTGGCGCGAGACAGCGAGCAGCTCCTGGTCGCCAAGCTTTTCGAGGAAGTCGAGCATGCCGCGCGAGGAGATGTGCTGGCGGTCGAGCAGGGTCACGGCCGACTGGTCGGCGGAGCGCTCCTGGGCCCGGCTATAGGCGAGAAACGTGCGCATCGCTGTGGTCTGCCCGCTGGCAGCCAGGGCGCCGCCGGCTGCGCCCGTATCAGCACCCGTTGCGGCGCCGACAGCCACTAGGCCTATCCCAAGGAGAGTGGCAAATAACCCCGTCGTCTGGGCATCACGCATGGCATCGGCCGTGCGTGCCAGATGTCCGCCCGAGATATGACCGGTCTCGTGGGCAAGGACGCCGATAACCTGGCCGGGCGTGTCGGCGGCGACCAGCAGACCGGTATTGATGAAGAGATTCTGGCCGCCAGCAACGAAAGCGTTAAGGGTGTCATCGTTGACGATCAGAATGCGTACAGCGCTGGGGTCAAGCCGTGAGGCGGTGAATAGTGGATCGGCCCAGGAGCGAATGGTATCTTCGATCTCGGAGTCGCGGATCAGGGGCAAGCCTTGTGCCCTCGCCTCGGCGGGAGCGAACTCCCACCATGTCAGGCTAGCGACGAGGAACAGCGGAAAAATGCGAGATGCCAAGGGCTTTCCTTCAGAAGCGACGCTCAAAACTAGTGCACGATCCCGTCAAAGAAAACTCTTGAATGGGACTATAGGTCGATTTCACTGGCCTGCCACGGTGCTTCTGATGATTTTGGTGGTGGCCGCCTGTGGTGGCTCGACCGATAACGGTTTAGGCGGCTTTCAGGGCGTGGGGTCGGAGGGTCTCATCTCTGTCGTCGATGCCCGTGCGGCCTTCGCTGCCCGCGATATTTTGGCGCTGGACGGCACCGCTGCTGATGCCGCTGTGGCCGCGGCTATGGTTCTAGCCGTGGTCGATCCGGCGGCGGCCGGACTCGGCGGTGGCGGTGCTTGCCTGGTGCACGATTCTTTCAACGAGGAGACACAATTACTCGATTTTCTGCCTGCCACGCCCGGGGGCGGGGCGGGGCGGGGCATCGCAATGGTGCCAGGGAGCGTGCGCGGGCTCTTCATGCTGTCGCACAAATATGGCCGACTGGAGTGGTGGCAGCTGATTGGTCCCGCGGCGCGCTTGGCACGCTTCGGCAGCTTGGTCGACGGCGGGCTCACTGGTGATCTGGCGGCGGCGGCAGAGCGCTTGCGCGGCGATCGCTCGGCACGGGCGATATTTTTCGACAAGGGCGCGCCCCTGGCCACGGGCAGCGATATCTCGCAGCTCGAGCTGTCGGCCACCATCGGCCGACTGGCTCGCAACGGCGCTGGGGATTTCTACGTGGGCGCCGTAGCGGGCGCCTTATCACGTGGGGCGGAGGCCATTGGCATGACACTCCAGCGGCGTGATCTTGCTGACTATCGATCGACCTGGCGCGCGGCGAAGAGCCGCCAGATACAGACCCTGACGGTCGAGTCCGCGGGCACCCTCGACCAGCCTGCAGCGCCGGCCAGTGTCGGTCTGACGGTGGCAGATCCCGAGGGGCTGTGGGTGGCCTGTGCCTTCGGCATGGGCACGCCCTTTGGCAGTGGGCGCATGGCCGAGACCACGGGCGTATTCCTGGCTGAGCCCAGCGCCGATCCGTGGCTGGGTGCCGCTGGCCCTATGCTGATACGCAACGACGATATCGTCGTTGGCATAGCCGCGGGGGGCGCCAAGGCGGCTTTGCCCGGCATGCTGGCGGCGGCCACGGATGGCGGTGCGCCGCTCGGCTATGGTGCAGCCATCTTGTGCCCGACTGGCGCCTTTTCGATGGCAGCCTGTACGACTGCCGGAGCCGTCCGATGACGGATTCGGGGACGCTATGGGCGCGCGCCGCGGATCGGGCTGGCATTGCGCCCTTCTACGCCATGGAAGTCCTGCGTGCCGCCAACCAGCGTGAGGCCGAGGGCGCGCATGTGTTGCACCTAGAGACCGGTGAGCCGAGCCGCGGCGCGCCGGAAATAGTGCTGGCAGCCGCACGACGCGCGCTCGACGAGGAGCGTATTGGCTATACCGAGGCGCTCGGCCTGCCGGCGCTCAGGGCGCGTATCGCGGCATTTTATGGCGAGCGCTATGGCTGCAAAGTGGCGCCTGACCAAGTGGTGACGACGGTTGGTGCCTCGGGCGCCTTCATCTTGGCCTTTCTCGCCGCTTTTGATGCTGGCCAGCGGGTCGCTTTGGCCGAGCCCTGCTATCCCGCCTATCGCAATATTCTCACCGCCCTCGGCATAGAGGTCGTGCCGCTTGCGAGTGATGCCGAGCATCGCTTTCAGCCTACCATCGAGTTGCTCGAAGCCGCCGGGCCTTTGCACGGGCTGGTAGTGGCAAGCCCGTCGAACCCCACCGGCACTATGCTGGCACCCGGCGAGTTGGCGACCATCGCCGCCTGGTGCGAGGGTACCGGTGTGCGCCTGATTTCGGATGAGATCTATCACGGCATCACCTATGGCCGCGAGGCGGCCAGCGCGGTGACCTCGGCTGGGCATGCGGTGGTGGTGAACAGCTTCTCAAAATATTTTGCCATGACCGGCTGGCGGCTCGGCTGGATGGTGTTGCCCGAGGACCTGCTCAGTGCTGTTGACCGGCTGGCGCAGAACCTCTTCATCTCGCCCGCGGCTTTGCCACAATATGCGGGGTTAACGGCCTTCGACTGCTGCCAAGCGCTCGACGGCTATGTCGCAGAATATGCAGCCAATCGAGCGCTTCTGTTCGAGCGCCTCCCGGAAGCCGGCTTTGATCGCCTGGCGCCGGCCGACGGCGCTTTCTATATCTACGCTGATGTCTCGGGCTTCGGCGAGGATTCCCAGGTTTTCGCCGCGCGCATGCTGGAAGAGATTGCCGTGGCGACGACACCCGGCATCGACTTCGATACACAGCACGGCGGCGACTGGTTGCGCTTCTCCTTTGCCGGCTCCCCGAACGATATTGCCGAGGCCGCAGAGCGCCTCGTGGCCTGGCGGCGGTAACTCAATCGCCGCCAGTAACACGCCGCCACCAGCCGCGGCGGGGCTCGTCCATTACCGCGGCCGGACCCGGCGCCGGGGAATTGTCACCGTTCGACGTCACCTGATCGGCACTCGTGCCGCGGCCATCGGGCTTGACCGTCTTACGGCGATCCCGAAGTGGCTTGGGCTCGGCTGGCCCCTCCGCTTTCGTGTCAGCGTCGGTTTTAGCGGCGGCCTTGTCCTCGGCCGCCGCTTCTGGGGCCCGGGCTCTCCTCTTGCGTACGCGTCGGCGACGCGCGGGTTTGATAATTTCTGCCTCGCCTTTGGTCTCGGGCACAGCGGCTGGCTTTCCCGCGGCAGCATTAGCCGAGGCGGCCTCGACGCTATCTGCCACTTTAATCGCTGCTCCCTCGCCGCTGCGCCCGCGACCGCGGCGTCTGCCACCACGGCGACCGCGGCGACGCCGGTGGGTGCCTCCCTCGGCGCCGTCGGCTTCGGTCGTCGTCACACTCGCCTCCGCCATCGTCTCGCCGGTGGGCTCCTTTTCGGTGGCGGCCTTGGCGTGACGGCGCCGCTGCCCGCCGCGTTCCCTTTTGACGCCTTCGGCTGCGTGCCCCTCGTCCGTTCTGGACAATGGCTCGACCAGCGGTTTTGCCTCCGACTTGGCCTCCAGGGTCTGTACAGTACACTCCGGTGGCGCCGGGCTGTCGTCGGTATCGATGGTGATCGTCATGCCGTAACGCTCTTCGATCTGTGCCAAAGTGCTGCGCTTATTGTTAGCTAGATAGAGCGCGATCACAGACGGCATAGTTGCGGAAATCGCGCTAGCGTTCCCACGTACACCCTCCTCCTCAATCACCCGCAAGGCATGCAGCGCTGTGGATTCTACCGAGCGCACATGGCCGCTGCCGGCGCAGTGGGCGCAAACAGTCGAACTCGCTTCCTGCAGGCTTGGGCGCAGGCGCTGGCGCGATAATTCGAGCAGGCCGAAGCTCGAAATGCGGCCCATGCGGATGCGCGCGCGGTCAGACTGCACCGCTTCCTTTAGGCGCTTCTCAACTGCCCGGATATTGCGGTTCTCGTCCATGTCGATGAAGTCGATGACGATCAAGCCGGCTAGATCCCGCAGGCGCAGCTGGCGGGCGATATCGCCGGCGGCCTCGAGGTTAGTGACGGTGGCTGTCTCCTCAATACTGCGCTCGCGCGTGGCGCGGCCCGAGTTGACGTCGATGGCAACCAGTGCCTCGGTTGCGTCGATGACGATATAGCCGCCCGAGTGCAGCTGCACGGTGGCGGAGTGCATAGTGTCAAGTTGGCTATCGATCTGGTAACGCGTGAACAGTGGCAGGTTCTCGCGATAGGGTTGGACGCGCTTCGCGTGGCTCGGCATTAGCGTGCGCATGAAATTCTTGGCGATGCGATAGCCCTCGTCGCCCTCGACCAATACCTCCTCGATCTTGGCGCCGTAAAGATCACGGATCGAGCGACGGATCAGGTTTGCCTCCTCGTGGATCAGCGCTGGCGCCGTCGATTCCAGCGTTGTCGAGCGGATATGGTCCCAAAGCTTGTACAGATAGTCGTAGTCACGGCGAATCTCCGCCTTGGTGCGCTCTTGCCCGGCGGTGCGTAGGATGACCGCCATGCCTTCGGGGAGGTCAAGCGAGACCACTACCGAGCGCAAGCGTTTGCGCGCCTCTCCCGACTGGATCTTGCGACTGATGCCGCCGCCGCGCGTCGTGTTGGGCATGAGCACGCAATAGCGCCCGGCGAGGGAGATATAGGTGGTCAGCGCTGCGCCCTTGTTGCCGCGCTCCTCTTTGGTCACCTGGACCAGTAGGATTTGGCGGCGCTTGATGACTTCCTGAATGCGATAGCGTTGCAGCGGCGATGGGCGGATCTGGATCTCGTCTTCCTCGGCGCCGCTGACGGTTTCTATATCATTGGGGCTTTCGTCGGTATCGGCCTCGCCGTTGCCGGCCGACTCGGCCTCCTGGCGCTGCTGCTTGATGAGCGCTTCGCGGTCGGAAACGGGAATCTGGTAGTAATCCGGATGGATCTCGCTGAAGGCCAGAAAGCCGTGGCGATTACCACCATAGTCGACGAACGCCGCTTGCAGCGACGGCTCGACCCGGGTGACTTTCGCAAGATAGATATTGCCTTTCAGCCGGTGCTTGGTGGTCGTCTCGAAATCAAATTCGTCAAGCTTGGTGCCATCCACCACAACCACCCGGGTCTCTTCCCGGTGGGTAGCGTCTATGAGCATGCGTTTGGTCATTAAGACTGGTTCCTCGTGGCGCGCGCGGGGCCTGGCCGGCAAGCCGGCAGAGGCGCTGTAAGCGCGCGCTGACAGTGTTTGGGTGTTGCTGAGGGTGGCGGCCGAAAATGGCCCGCGCTGGATCGCAGTGCAACGCTGCGCTTGGGAGGTTAGCCACAGCTTGGCTTTGCCTCTGGGCAGTTCACGGCTTTCCTGTTCGGGTTCTTTGACACCACTCCAAAACTCCTTAGACCGGGCACGCGCCCGATATCCCGCAGTGGACACGGTCGCGACGCTCGGTCGATTCGTGAGCGGGGCTCGCCTGCCAAGTCGTGCTGCCAGAAAACGGTGGCACGTGGTGGGCAACCCCGACGCCCGGCGGCGAATATGCGGCACCGATGCGAAACGGATCATAGGCGATCCGACCCGGGTCGAACAATGGAAGAATGCGGGACGCCATCATTTTCTTATGTTCAACATTAATACACTTATCTTAAGGGTAAGAAAATCCACGACAAACATACTATCTATGATATCATGGCAACGTGACAGGTACCTTTGGAAAGATGGTCGAAAAACTTTCACGGCGCGCGCACATGCTGGCCATGGCTGCGCTGGCTTTAGCCAGCGCCGGTCTCGGCACGGCCGTTTCCGCGGCGCCCGATGTCACCATGGTGCGGGCCTGGGAGCACCCTGTCCACACTCGCCTGGTGATGGAGATGTCGGCCGAGGTTGATTTTTTGTTTTTTGCGCTTAGTCGGCCGCGACGCCTAGTCATTGATTTTCCCGAACTCAGTTTTTCCCTGACCCGCGATCCCATGGGTGGCAAGTCGGTCGGCCTGGTTCAGGCTATGCGCTTCGGCCTGTTCGCACCGGGCACCTCGCGGGTGGTGCTCGATCTTGCCGGCCCGGCACGTGTTAAGGCTGCGTTCGTCCTGCCGCCAGCCGACGGCAAGCCTTATCGCTTCGTGCTCGACCTCGAAGCTACAGATGTGGCGAGTTTCGCGCAAAACGTACGGCCGTTGCCCGCGCCGATAGCGCAGCCGGCCGAAATCGTTCCGCCCATCGCAGCGGTGCCGGAGCGGCACGGTGGTAAGCCGGTCATCATCATCGATGCCGGTCATGGCGGGGTTGATCCGGGCGCCATCGGCGCAACTGGCATCTACGAAAAGACGATCGCCCTGGCGGCGGCCCGCCAGCTCGCCGAGCGCTTGCGAGCGGGCGGACGGTATCACGTGGTGCTGACCCGCGACACCGACGTCTTTCTGCGTCTGCGCCGGCGCTTCGCCATGGCGCGACACGCGAGTGCTGATCTGTTTCTATCCTTGCATGCGGACTCGATAGCCAACGCGGCAGTGCGCGGTAGCCACGTCTACACCCTGTCGAAGAGGGCATCGGATTCCGAGGCGGAGGCTCTGGCGGCCAAGGAGAACAAGGCCGATATTATAGCCGGAGTCGACCTCGCCGAGTACTCGCCAGTGGTCAATACCATCCTGGTTGACCTGACCCAGCGCGAAACCAACAACCGCTCGCTGGAGATTGCCGATCGCATGGTTGAAGCCTTGCGTCGCGCCGGCCTGCCCTCGCTCAGCCGGCCCCATCGCCAGGCTGGTTTCGCGGTTCTCAAGGCGCCTGACGTGCCCTCGGTGTTGATCGAGCTGGGTTTTCTCTCGAATGCCGAGGACGAGGCCATGCTGGCCGATGCTGCGGCCCGCCTGCCGTTGATCGCGGCCATCGTCGGCGCTATCGATCGGCACTTCGCGACTCGCATCACAGCCAGGTAAGTAGACCCTTTCGCGGGCGCCTTGGTGCGGTCACAATCCGCATCTATCTTGTAGCGGCTGGAGGGAACCGATGTTGCGCACAATCGGTATTTTGTTTTGCCTCGGGCTGCTCGGCGTGGTTCTCGCGGGTGGCGTGGCGGGCTATGCCGTCTACCGTTATGGCTGGAATCTGCCGGCGCACGCCCAGCTCGCCGACTACTATCCGCCGACCCTGACGCGTGTACATGCGGGTGACGGCCGCCTGCTCGCGGAGTTCGCCGCTGAGAAGCGCGTCTTCGTCCCCATTGACGCTATGCCGGCGCTGCTGGTTGAGGCCTTCATCGCCGCCGAGGACCAAAACTTTTATAAGCATCCGGGCGTCGACGTCCTCGGTATCGCTCGTGCGGTTGTGCAGAACCTGCGCAACGTGGCCGAGAACAAGCGCCTGATCGGCGCTTCGACTATCACTCAGCAAGTGGCGAAGAACTTCCTACTGACCAACGAAGTGTCGATCGAGCGCAAGATTCGCGAGGCGCTGCTGGCGCTGCGCATCGAGCGTGTGCTGAGCAAACAGCGCATCCTCGAACTCTACCTCAACGAGATCTTCCTCGGTCGCCGTGCCTATGGCGTGGCGGCGGCAGCGATTGCCTATTTCGACAAATCGCTGGATGAACTGACGTTGGCCGAGATGGCCTATCTCGCCGCCTTGCCCAAGGCGCCCAACAACTACCATCCCGTCCGCAAGCCGGAAGCGGCGCGCATCCGCCGTAACTACGTGCTCGGGCGCATGTACGAAGAGGGCTATATCACAGCCGAGCAAGTTGAAGAGGCGAGCGCGGGACCGGTCGAGATATTCCCGCGCGATCCGGTACGCAGCGTCTATGCGCCTTATTTTGCTGAGGAGGTGCGCCGCGAGCTGGTTGAGCGCTATGGCGAGAACGTGCTCTACGAAGGTGGTTTCTCAGTACGCTCGACTATGGACCCGCGGCTGCAGGACATTGCCGAGCGATCCTTGCGCCAGGGCCTTGTCGACTACGATCGCCGCCACGGCTGGCGCGGGCCTATTGTTCGGCTCGAGATCGATGCTAAGTCGGGTTGGGCCGAGGCCCTGGCAACGGTTCCCCGGCCAGCTGGGTTGGCACCTTGGCGTCTGGCTCTGGTACGTGAGGTGAGCGCGACCGAGGTGGTCATCGGACTCGATAACGGAGCGGTAGGAGTTATCGCCTTCGCCGATATGAGCTGGGCCCGACCCTGGCAGGAGAAGCAACAAGTCGGCCCCGAGCCCAAGCGGCCGGAGGACGTGCTGGCGATCGGCGACGTCGTTGCCGTCGAAGCGCTGTGGGTTGAAGAACGGGAAGGAGCCGTAGAGCCCGAAGAGCTGGAAGTTGAGCAAGGGCCCGGGCCTGCGGACTATGCGTTGCGGCAGGTGCCTGACGTGGGCGGCGCCATCGTCGCCATTGATCCCCATTCCGGGCGCGTGTTGGCCATGGCCGGGGGTTGGAGCTTCGACAACAGTCAGTTTAACCGCGCCACTCAGGGGCAGCGCCAGCCGGGCTCGGCCTTCAAGCCCTTCGTTTACCTGGCGGCATTGGAGAACGGTTTCACGCCGGCCGATATCATCCTTGATGCGCCCATCGTCATTGACCAGGGACCCGGCCTGCCCAAGTGGAAGCCGAAGAACTACTCGAATGAGTTCTATGGCCCCTCGACGCTGCGTCTCGGCGTGGAGAATTCGCGCAACCTGATGACCGTGCGACTGGCCAATCAGGTCGGTATGGACAAAGTGGTGGAGATCGGCAAGCGTTTCGGCATTGGCAGTTTCCCACCAGTGCTATCAATGGCGCTGGGAGCCGGCGAGACCACATTGATGGATATCACCTCGGCCTATGCCATGCTGGTTAATGGCGGTAGGCGCATCCACCCGGCTATTATTGAGCGCATCCAAGACCGTTACGGCAGGACCGTCTTTCGCCGTGACAAGCGCGCCTGCGATGGTTGCATCGAGGCGCTCTCGGAAGACCGGCCGCCTTTCCTTCCGGATTTGCGCGAGCCTGTGACGGATCCTGCGACCGCCTTCCAGATAACCTGGATCCTCAAGGGTGTCGTTGACCGCGGCACGGGCCGGCGCATCGCCAGCCTCGGCCGTCCGCTCGCGGGCAAGACGGGCACTACCAACGAAAACTTCGACACTTGGTTCGTCGGCTTCTCCCCCGACCTTGCGGTGGGAACCTATGTCGGCTTCGACACGCCTCGGACCCTCGGCTCACGCCAAACTGGCTCCAATGTGGCGGCTCCGATTTTCAAATCCTTCCTAGCTGAGGCCGTGGAAGATAAGCCGCCGGTGCCATTCCGTATTCCGAGTGGCGTGCGCATGGTGCGCATCGACGCCGATACGGGCCTTTTGCCGAATCCGGACAGCAAGCGGGTGCTCATCGAGGCCTTTCGTCCGGGCAGCGAACCGACTACCGCTGTTGCGGCCGCCGCCGCGGGTGGTGTCATGGGTGGTGGCGGGCCCAGAGAGGCGTTCGACAGCGGCCTCTACTGAGGCTATCTTCCAACCTTGGACACGAGTGAGGAAAAGCCGATATGCGCGCGGAAATTCAAGCGATTGTCGACGACATAGCGAAGTCGTTGGCGCTGCTGAGGAGGCATCTTTGACCCTGAGGAATCGCAGCGTAAGCTGGAGGTGCTGAACGCACGCGCCGAAGACCCTTCGCTTTGGGACGATCCGCGCCAGGCTCAGGCCCTGATGCGCAACCGCAACCGCCTCGAGCGGGCGCTGGCCGGCTACGCGGAGATTCAGCAGGAGCTCGCCGACAACCGGGAGCTCGTCGAGCTGGCCGAAGCCGAAGACGACAAGGCCTTGGTCGAGGAGGCCGCATTAGCCCTCCAAAATCTGCGGGCACGCGCGGGTGAGATTGAGCTCGAGACCCTGCTCTCTGGCGAAGCTGACGGCAACGACGCCTTCCTCGAAATTCATGCCGGCGCCGGTGGCACAGAGAGTCAAGACTGGGCCGAGATGCTGCTGCGTATGTATGTGCGTTGGGCTGAGGCGCACGGCCGCAAGGTCGAGTTCATCGAGGAGGCGCCCGGCGAAGAGGCGGGCATTAAGCGTGCCTCAGTCAAGGTAAGTGGTGAGAACGCTTATGGTTGGCTACACACAGAAAGTGGTGTGCACCGTCTGGTGCGCATCTCACCTTTTGATGCTTCGTCGAGGCGCCACACCAGCTTTGCCAGTGTCTGGGTTTATCCGGTGGTCGACGAATCGATTGACATAGAGCTGGCAGATAAGGACTTGCGGGTTGATACTTATCGCGCTTCTGGCGCCGGCGGACAGCACGTCAATAAGACAGATTCGGCGATCCGTATCACACATATCCCAAGCGGTATTGTCGTGCAGTGCCAGAACCAGCGCTCCCAGCACAAGAACCGCTCGGCGGCGATGAACATGCTGCGGGCGAGGCTCTACGAGCGCGAGCTGCAAAAGCGTACCGAGGAGCAGCAGTCACAGGAGGCTGAGAAGTCGGAGATAGGCTTCGGCCATCAAATTCGGTCTTACGTGCTGCAGCCCTATCAGATGGTTAAGGACCTGCGCACCAACGTTGAGACGAGCAATACAGGTGCCGTGCTTGACGGTGATATCGACCAGTTCATCGGTGCGGCGCTGGCTGCCCAGGTCGGTAACCGCCGCGACTAGACTGAGCCCTGAGGGCTTAGTTGGCGGCGCGTACCGTGACCCGCAGGTCCTCGGTCGGCGGCGGCCTGGCCGCTGTCGTCCGAGAAGATCAGGGTGCCGGGTGGCGAGATATTCTCGATACGCACGGTGATTTCTGGACGCGCCTGTCGCGTGCTCATTACTTCCTGGTTCCCCATCTGTACGGCTGTGGCGGCGGGCACTCTCCCGCTACTGAGTTCGTTGTCGACGGTCGAGTCCCAGCGGCCCGCGGGGCTGGGGACCGGGCCGTGCCAGGTATGCAACTGGCGCGCGCCGATAACCGGCGCCGGGTCACACATCTACAACGACATTGCCTATAATGCCTTGGCTGCAAGCGCGAGGCCGGCAAGGAATACGCCTACAAGGTATAAAAATCCGGTCGCATACCGGCGCGGGCACGGGCTTCTGTGTTAAAGGGCGGCTTTACTTCGCCCATGAAGCGTTCTGCGACCAGGGTGCGCCAATGGGTTTCTGCATCTAGGCCGCGCGCGGCGCAGAAATGCCGGAACCAGCGGCTGCCCGCCGCGACGTGACCCACCTCTTCCTCGTAGATCAGACGTAGTACAGTCGCGCTCTCGCCGTCGCCTCCGTGATTGAGGTCATCGATCATCCCGGGGGTGACGTCGAGGCCGCGGGCCTCAAGGACCATCGGAACGATGGCAAGGCGGGCAAGCACATCATCGGCAGTGGCGCGTGCCACCTGCCACAGTCCGTCATGGGCCGGCAAGTCTCCGTAAGTGCCACCGAGCGCCAGAAGTCTCTCGCTCAGCAGACCGAAATGCTTCGCTTCTTCGGCGGTCACTCGCACCCAGTCGTCGCAGAAGGTGGGTGGGCCGAGCGGTGCAAAGCGGGCCAGCATATCCGCCGCTAGGTCGATGGCGTTGAGTTCGATATGGGCGATGGCGTGCAGCAGCACAAAACGCCCACGGCCGTGGCGGCGGCGCTTCTTCACCTGGCGAGGTGCCACCAGTTGTGGCCGGGTGGGCCGGGCCGGCTTGTCCGGCGGTTGGGCGCCGCCGATCTCGGCAATGTCGCCGTGTGCCCAGTCCTTCGCCAGAGCCGCGGCCAGCGCGCATTTCTCAGCCGGCGCCGCGGCTCGCAGAACGGCGCAGGCGGCAGCGGTGAGGCTCACAGATCCCGGACCGCTGCCAGTACCTCTTCGACATGCCCGGGCATCTTTACCTTGCGCCAGGCGGCGCGAATGATACCATTGCCATCGATGACGAAGGTGGAGCGTTCGATGCCCATATATTTCCGCCCGTACATGCTTTTCTGTACCCAGACACCATAGTCCTCGCAGAGTGTGCCGTCCTCGTCCGAGATGAGTCGCACGCCAAGATCGTGCTTGGCGATAAACTTGTCGTGATTGCTCACCGAATCCTTGGATGCGCCGATGACACTGACACCTGCGGCCTCGAACGCACCGACATGCTCGGTAAAGGCGATCGCCTCCTTAGTGCAGCCCGCAGTGTCGTCTTTCGGATAGAAGTAGAGCACCAGTGTCTTACCCTTAAAATAGGCCAGCGAGATGTCCTCGCTGCCGGATGCCGGCAGGGCGAATTCCGGCGCCTCGTCGCCCACAGAAACCTTGTCACTCATCGCATCTCCTCCTAGTTTTTTCTTTGCGTCGCTGCCGCGGCCTCGATAATCGCGGCTGGTTAGGGGCAGGTCGCGCTATCGTGTGACCCTACGACAAGCGGCCCGCCACAAAAAGTGTGCCGCCTCGGGTCATCAAAAGAGCCATTATCAAGGCACCTTAGTATAAACTGCTGAGACCGTGATCGGTCCTACCACACGATTGATCTACCACGTTTGCGGCATCGCCCTGGGCCTTGCAGCTGTGGCCTTTGGCTTCGGCGTTTGGCGTTTGTCGATCGGCCCCGTCTCGTTGGCTATTCTCGCCCCCTATGTCGAGGAATCGCTTAACGCCGACAACCCAAATTTTCGATTCTATTTCGAGGATCTGGTGCTGTCCTGGCAGGGGTGGGAGCGCATCCTTGACGTGCGCGCCACCGATGTCAGCGCCTATCGTACCGATGCGGCGGCGATGGTCGAGGTGCCTGAGATGGGCATCGGGATCAGTATTCCCGCCCTGTTTCGGGGTCTGATCGCCCCGACCAAATTGGAGCTGTTCGGGCTCAGTGTGCGCGTGGTGCGGGGCGCCGACGGTAAGATCGATCTGGGTTTCGCCAACCGTGCTAGCAAACCTGACAAGGCGGTGGGTAATGCCTTGTTCGAGAAATTGCTATTGCCTCTCGACCGCGATCTGGCCAGCGGCTATTTGCGCCATATCAGCATCGTCGAGGGTCATCTGTTAGTGCGTGACGAGGGGCTCAATATTGACTGGTCCGCGCCGGTCAGAGAGTTGCTTCTGGAGCGCCATGAAAACGGAGTGCGCTCCACCGCAACACTATCTTTCGCCGTTGGTGAGGAAGAGATCGAGCTCGATGTCGGAGCGCAGTATCGGCTCGGCGAATCGCGCTTTGACCTGAGTGTGAAATTCGATCGCCTTGTGCCGGCGGTACTCGCCGCGGTCCATCCCGACCTCGCCAATCTGGCTGAGATAGAACTACCGCTGTCTGGCCACGTGGATTTCGTCATAGGCGTGGATGGGGAACTTGGCGATATTGTCTTCGATTTTTCTGGTGGCCCGGGGCGTCTCGCTTTGCCTCTGCCAATTGCGCCCGCGGCTTTCCAGTCGATCGTCGGTTTGCGCACCCGCGGTCAGTTCGACGGTACGTTGAGCTCTCTGGCACTCGATAGACTGCTAGTCGATTTTGGTGACTCGCATATTAGCATGAACGGGACATTCTCTGGCGATTGGTCGGCGCCCGACACCAAGGCAGAAATACGCTTCTCCAACATTCCGATCGATAGCATAGACCGCTATTGGCCCGCTTCTGTCGCGGCGAATAGACGCAGCTGGGTGATCGAGAGAATGAGTGTCGGCAGCGTCTCGGAGATGAGCATAAGTCTCGATCTCGACATGGTGGACTGGTCCGGTGAGAATTTGAGCCCCGATGCGGTGATCGGTCTGTTTCGTATCGTCGATACGGAGATTTCCTATATGCCGGACATGCCACCGGTCGCCGGTGTCGAAGGGGTCGGGCGGTTCGACTCGGCGGGTCTGGTGGCCGAGGTGCATGCCGGTTCGGCGGGACCGCTCGCGGTGCATAGTGCCGACGTTTCGATCGATGCCGAGGACGGCGGAGACAGTGCAGCGGAGATCGATGTCGTCTTTTCTGGTCGTCTGGACGATGCCCTGGCGGCCCTCGACCGACCGCTCTTCGGTTATATGCGTGAGATCGGCCTCAGCCCGACCGATATCTCCGGCTCTGTGCAGGGTGAGCTTTCGCTGGCTCTGCCTTTGTTGGCGGACACGCCGCTTTCCCGCATGACAATTGGTGTCAGCGCGGATCTGTTTGATCTGGCAATCTCGGGAGACGCCCTGGGTGGTTTTGTTGAGGGCGGCATGCGCGATGGCCAAGCTGCACTGCTGCTCGACAGTGGCGGATTTGACCTCAGTGGGGAGGGCTTGTTGGCCGGCACTCCAGCACAATTCTACTGGCGTGAAAATTTCTCACCGCCTCCTGATTCGCTCAAGCGACGCCTCGATGTAGGCGGCAGAATCGATGATGCGGGTCGGGTCCGCGCTGGGCTCGATAGTGCGGCCATCCACGGTCCGCTTGATGTCGAATTGCGCTTGACCCAGACAGCCGCGGGAGTTTTGGCAGGCGAGCTCGATATAGATGGCGAGGCGGCCGCGCTGTCCCTGCCCGAGGTGGACTGGCATAAGCCTGCTGGAGCCCAGGCGGAGGCGCGCCTCGCCCTGGAGTGGGAGGAAGGCACTTTGCGCCGTCTGACCCAGTTTGGCCTGCTTGCCGAGGGGCTGTCCGTTGCCGGCAGTGCTGAGCGCGACGCTGCCGGTGTGTGGATTGTGGGCTTCGATCGGGTGGCCGCCGGCTTGACCGATATTCGCGGATCGGTGCGGCTCGGGAATGACGGTCACCTGGTCGTTGGCGTCAGCGGCTCCAGCCTCGATCTGCGTTCGCTTCTGGCTCACCTCCAAGAGGCGCCTGATGCGGCGGGCGTGTTGCCGATTGATTTGAATGCTGCAGTGGACCTGGTGGTGATTGGGGACGAGACTTTCCTGCATCAGGTCACCGCACAGGCGGATTATGACGGCCGGCGGGTGACCCGGGCCAGCCTCGATTTTACTTTCGGCGAAGCTCGCGATCTGAGCCTGCGGCTGGCTAGTGCGGCTCCCAACCAGCGCGTGGCGGTGATGACTTCGGCTAATGGTGGGGCCGTGATTGCGGCTCTGGGTCTGACCAGCAACATGGTCGGCGGTGCCATGCAGGTTGAGGCAGCAATCGACGGCTCTTATGGCGATGCGCCAATCACCGGCACCTTCGAAATCGACGATTTCTACATCGTCGAGGCGCCGGTCCTGGCGCGTATCCTGAGCATGGTCTCGATCACCGGGGCGCTTGAAATGCTGGGCGGTGACGGCATGCCTTTCGACCGGCTCATTGCGCCATTTTCCTACGACGGCTCAGTGGTGCACTTCGACGAGGCTCGCGCCTACGGTCTCTCCTTTGGCATCACCATGGAAGGCGATGTTGATCTCGACCAGGACAGCGCGGACCTGAAGGGCACCATTGTGCCAGCCTATATGCTCAACACGGTGCTGGGCAATATCCCCGTGATCGGCGATTTGCTGACCGGAGGTGAGGGTAAGGGGGTGTTTGCCGCGACTTACAAGGTCAAAGGCCCATTGGAAAGCCCGCAGGTGACGGTAAATCCGCTTGCCGCGTTGGCTCCGGGGATCTTGCGCGAATTGTTCGGCGGCTTCGTGCCTAACGAGACCGGCGACACCGGCCCAACCGACAGTAGGACACGCTAACCGAAGTTTAAGTGTTGACCGAGACGCTGAAAGGCTTAGGGAGCTAGCTTGGCCTGACGAGTGCGTGGCGCTTGCGTCCCGCCGAGAGCTTTATGGCGCCGTCGGCATCGAGGGCCTCGCGCCCGATGTTCTGATCTTCCACCTCTACGCGCTGGCCGTTGATGCGCCCGCCGCCGCCGCGCAGCAAGCGTCTGGCCTCGCCGTTGGAGGCGCAAAGTCCGGCCAGAGTGAAAAGGCGGAAGGCCGCGATACCTTCGTCAAGATCCACACCGGGGACGGTGACTTCTGGCAGGGCCTCGCCGGCGCCGCCGCGCTCGAACGTCTGTGCCGCAGTCGCTGCCGCCGTCTCGGCCACCGCGCGGCCGTGGCAGAGCCCGGTCGTCTCGTTGGCGAGCACCTTCTTGGCGGCATTGATCTCGGCACCTTCAAGCGCTTCGAGGCGGGCGATCTCGTCGAGCGGTAAGTCGGTGAAAAGGCGCAGAAAGCGACCGACATCGGCATCCTCGGTATTGCGCCAAAATTGCCAGTAGTCGTAGGGCGAGAGTTTGTCAGCATTGAGCCACACCGCGCCCGTTGCGGTCTTGCCCATCTTAGCGCCTGCCGCTGTGGTGATCAGCGGTGCCGTAAGGCCGTAGAGCGTTTTGCCATCTACGCGTCGGCAGAGTTCGACACCGCCGATGATATTGCCCCACTGGTCCGAGCCACCCATCTGCAAGCGGCAGTCGTAGCGCCGAAACAACTCGACAAAATCGTAGGCCTGCAACACCATATAGTTGAACTCAAGGAAGCTCAGTGGCTGCGCGCGCTCGAGCCTTAACTTGATAGATTCATAGCCGAGCATGCGGTTGACCGAAAAGTGGCGACCGTAATCGCGCAGAAAATCTAGGTAAACAAGCGCATCAAGCCAATCGTTATTGTCGACCATGATGGCGTCGCTGGGGCCGTCGCCGAACGTCAGGAAGCGGTTGAAGACGCCGCGCAGTACTGCCGCGTTGGCCGCAATATCCTCGCGCGAGAGCAGCTGACGGGTACTGTCCTTGCCTGATGGGTCACCGATGCGCGTGGTGCCGCCGCCGATCAGTACGATTGGCTTGTGCCCGGCCTGCTGCAGACGCCGCAGCAGCATAATCTGCAACAGGTTGCCCACATGCAGGCTGTCGGCGGTGGCATCGAAGCCGATATAGGCGACCATGACCTCCTTGGTGGCGTAGGTATCGAGTGCCTCAAGGTTGGTGCACTGGTGAAAATAGCCACGCTCGACGATACTGAGTAGGAAATCGGAGGTGAACTGGGTCATGAGGGTGCGGGCTGTTGGATAATGCGGAAGGGCAACGTGCTTAGCATAGGGCCGCGCAGGCGGCAACGCGGCCGATGAAAGCGATTGGCCTGATGAGCGGCACCTCTGCCGACGGCATCGACGCGGCGCTACTGGTCAGCGACGGCGATAGAGTTGTCGAATGCGGCCCGGCCCTTACACGCCCCTATGAGCCGACGCTCAGAGCGCGGCTCCGCTCTCTCGACGAGAGTGCCGAAGCCGCCCTCACTGACGCCCATGGTGAGGCTGTGGCGGCACTGCTCGGCACGACTACGCTCACGGCCGGGGATATCGATGTGATCGGCTTTCACGGCCAAACCCTGTGGCACCGGCCGGAGCAGGGCCGCACTTGCCAGATTGGTGACGGCGCCCGGCTGGCGGCGACGACCGGCATCGATGTGGTCGATAATCTGCGCGCCGCGGACATGCGTGCCGGAGGCCAAGGTGCACCGCTGGTACCGGTCTATCATCGCGCCTTGGCAACGGGACTGCCCCGACCGCTTGCCGTGCTCAATATCGGTGGTGTCGCAAACGTTACCTGGATTGGCGCCGGCGATGATGCTCTGCTGGGATTCGATACCGGGCCCGGCAACGCCCTGCTTGACGACTGGGCGGAAGCCTATACCGGGTGCCCCTTCGATGAGGATGGGCGGCTTGCTGCTGCGGGCGAGGTCGATGCCAAGGCGCTGGAAGCGCTGCTCTCCAATTCCTATTTTCGCGCGTTGCCGCCAAAGTCGCTCGACCGCGACCATTTTGCCGGCAAGCTGGTCGATAAGCTATCGCCAGCCGATGGCGCAGCGACACTGCTTGCCTTTACGGCGTCGTCGGTGGCGCTTGCGGCTGATCAGTTCCCGGCGCCCGTATCGCGCTGGCTGGTCGGCGGCGGCGGGCGGCACAATGCGGCGCTGATGGCAGCCCTGGCGGAGCGGCTTACGGCGCCAGTCGATGCGGTCGAGGCGGTGGGCTGGGACGGCGATGCGCTGGAGGCTCACGCCTTCGCCTATCTCGCGCTACGCTCGTTACGAGGCCTGCCGCTGACCTATCCCAGTACCACCGGCTGCGCTGCTCCCACCACAGGCGGCGTACTGCATCGCGCCTAGTAGGTCCTTGATCAAATCATCTGTGTCTTCGAGACCGACGGAGAGGCGAATCAGGGAATCGGTGAGGCCGATCTGGTCCCGTGCTTCTAGGCTCATGGAGCGATGGGTGCTGCTGGCGGGATGGGTGATCAGGCTTTTTGTGTCGCCGAGATTGTTGGAGATATCGATCAGCTCAAGGGCGTTGAGCACGGCAAAGGCTTCAGTCTTGCCACCGGCAACCTCGAAGCTCACGATTGTGCCGCCGCCGCGCATCTGCCGCCGCGCGAGGCCGGCTTGCGAGTGGTCGTCGCGGAAGGGGTAGAGCACGCGTGTAACCGTAGGATGGTCCGCCAAGCTGTCGGCGATACGCACCGCAGTTCTACATTGTGCCTTGACGCGTAGCGACAGGGTCTCCAAGCCTTTGAGCAGAATCCAGGCGTTGAACGGGCTCAGCGCTGGTCCCGTATGACGCAGGAAGGGCTGCAGCGTTTCGCGACAGAAGCTCTCGCTGCCCAGAACGGCGCCACCGAGACAGCGGCCTTGGCCGTCGATGTGCTTGGTGCCGGAATAGACGACGATATCGGCCCCGAGCTTCAACGGGCTTTGCAGCAGCGGCGTCGAGAAGACATTGTCAACGATGACCTTGGCGCCAACAGCATGGGCTAGCGCAGACACCGCGGCAATATCGACCAGTGACAGGGTTGGATTGGCCGGGGTCTCGAAAAAGACGCAGGCAGCCGGCTGTGCTAATGCATCGCGCCATTGGTCGAGGTCCGGGCCGTCAACAAAAACCGTTTCTATGCCGAAGCGCGGCAGCAACTCGTCGAAAATGTAGAAGCAGGAGCCGAACATGGCTCGCGCTACCACCACCCTGTCACCGCTGCGCAGCTGACACATCAGGGCGGCGAAGACGGCGGCCATGCCGCTGCCCGTCGCGAGACAATCCTCAGCGTCTTCGAGTAGGGTCATGCGGCGCTCGAACATGCTGAGGGTCGGATTGTTGTAGCGCGAATAGACAAAACCCGGCGCCTCGCCAGCAAAGCGCGCCTCGGCTATCTCCGCGCGGTCGTATACGAAGCCCGAGTTGAGGAAAAGTGCCTCGCTGGTCTCGCCGTATTCGCTGCGCCGTGTGCCGCCACGCACCAGGCGTGTTGCAGGGTGCCAGCGGTGCTCGTTATGGGTGGAAGACGGAATCGAACTGGTCATGGCACTGCTCCCGCCAAGTGGACACCATGGGCCCACGGGAGCATTCCCCGTGGCGCTTTAGCATTTTCTCGCGGTGCAAGCTGCCCTCTCAAATCCCGCGGGCCCGTTTAGGGAGCGGCCAGCTCCGATGCTAGTAAATCACTCGGCAGGTGGATTTTCAAGTTGGTCTGGCTCAGCCTTGGGCCATCTTTTCGGCAACGCGCGCGTCGACATACTCAATGAGGTAATCCGAGATTGTCTCTAAGTGATTGTTGAAGAAATGATCCGCTCCTTCGATCACGCGATAGTCGACTTCGACGCCCCGCTGGCTCGATAGTTTTTCGATCAGTTTGTGTAGGGCTTCTTCTTCGATGATTGTGTCTTGGTCGCCATAGATCACTTGGCCCGAGACCGGACAGGGTGCGAGAAAGGAAAAATCGTACATGTTCGCCGGCGGCGCCACCGTCACGAAGCCGTCGGCCTCGGGCCGGCGCATGAGCAACTGCATGGCGATCCAGGCGCCGAATGAGAAGCCGCCGATCCAAATTGCCGGTGCATCCGGGTTATAGGAATGCAGCCAGTCTAGCGCCGAGGCCGCATCGCTGAGTTCACCCTGGCCCTGATCATATTCGCCTTGGCTGCGGCCGACGCCGCGAAAATTGAAGCGCAAAACCGAGAAACCCATGCGCACGAAGGCATGAAACATGGTGTAGACCACCTTGTTGTTCATGCTGCCGCCGTGCTGCGGATGGGGGTGCAGTACGAGCGCGATTCCGTTGGTGGAGTTGGCCCCGTGATGGTATCGCCCCTCCAGGCGTCCCTCGGGGCCGCTCAAGTTTACTTCCGGCACACTAGTTTCTCCGTTCGCCGACCCAGCGATTGCTGTGACGAATTGGCACAGTAAGTTACTCAGATATTTAGGTTATCACGGTGGTACAGCTCGTTAAAAAACTTGACTAACAAGCTCGGATATTTTATATGTCAATCACTAGAGCGCCCGTGCATCATTGTCACACCGTAAAGTGACTGCCTTTATATCACAATGGGTTAGAGCATGTTCAAGAGGCTTCGCGAGGATATCGCCACAGTAATGGCGCACGATCCGGCAGCGCGCTCGCGCCTTGAGGTCCTGCTTTGTTATTCCGGCGTGCATGCCGTTGCCTGTCACCGCTTTGGTCATTGGCTGTGGCGGCACGACCTGACGCTGGCCGCGCGCTTCGTTTCGCAGACCGCACGCTTCATCACCGGCATCGAGATTCACCCAGGCGCGGTTATTGGCCGTCGCCTGTTCATCGATCACGGCATGGGCGTAGTGATCGGAGGCACGGCGGAGGTCGGTGACGACGTCACCCTGTATCAGGGAGTTACTCTTGGCGGCACGTCGCTGGAACGCGGCGTCAAGCGGCATCCGACGCTCGCTGATGGCGTCATCATCGGTGCCGGGGCGAGCGTGCTGGGGCCGTTTACGGTCGGCGAGGGTGCCCGCGTCGGCGCCAATGCCGTAGTCGTGGCCGAGGTGCCGCCGGGTGCCACCGTCGTCGGAATCCCGGCAAAGAAAGTTGGCGGCAAGCGCCGACCGGTGGGCTCTGAAAAGGATGATTTTCTCGCCTATGGCACGCCCGAAAGTATTCCGGACCCGGTGGCGCGGGCCCTGGACGGTCTGCTTGACGAAGTCAGTCGCCTGCGGGCGCGTGTCGAAGAGCTTGAGAATGGTGGCGTCGAGGATGACGAAGTCGCAAGCCCGTCGGTCGGCGTGACGCGACGCCGACAGAGTACCACACCGACAGCGAAATAAATCACATGTGTAAGGAGTGGGAATTGTGCGATTAAGCACCAAGGGGCGGTACGCGGTAACCGCTATGGTCGACTTGGCACAAACCAGCATCGGCCAACCCGTGACCCTGGCGGATATTGCCAGACGGCAGGAAATATCTCTGTCTTATCTCGAACAATTGTTCGGCAAGCTGCGCCGCGGCGATTTAATCGAAAGCGTGCGCGGGCCTGGCGGCGGCTATCTACTGGCGCGACCGACCGAGGATGTCCGCATCGCAGATATCATCAAAGCCGTGGACGAGCCGGTACGTACGACCCGCTGTGAGCCGGAATCGGCGATTGGCTGCAAAAGTGACGCCAGCCGCTGTCTGACCCACGATCTGTGGGAGGAGTTGGGGCATCAAATTAACCTCTACCTCAACTCCGTAACCTTGCGCGACGTGTGCGAGGGGCGAGTGCTTGGCACCAGCGGCATTCACTACGAGGCCACGGCGGCAGCCGAGTAAGGATAGTACCGCGACGATGACAGCCACCCCGCCCATCTATTGCGATTACAACGCGACCGCGCCGGTGCGTCCGGCGGCGGCGGCAGCGGTGGTGGCCGCGCTTGAGGGGCTGGGCAACCCGTCGTCGGTGCACGCACCTGGGCGTGCAGCCTGGGCCGTGGTTGAGAGGGCGCGCTGCGCCGTGACCTCGCTGGCCGGCGCGGTGAGCGCGGATGTGGTCTTCACAAGTGGTGCAAGTGAAGCCAATAATCTCGCGCTGTGCGGCATAGCAGGCCGCCGGCCTGTGCTGTCGGCGATCGAGCACGATTCTGTCTTGGCCGCAGCGCCTGATGCCGTGCTCGTGCCTGTCTTGGCTGACGGCCGCATCGATCTCGACGCTTTGGAAGCAGCGCTAGCGGGCAGTGGGCGTCCGGCGCTGGTCTCGGTCATGGCGGCGAACAATGAGACCGGGGTTATCCAGCCTGTCGCGGCGGTGGTGGCCATCGCGCGCCGTCATGGCGCCCTGGTTCATTGCGACGCGGTGCAGGCAGTAGGACGCCTGCCACTGGCATTCGACGCGCTCGACCTCGACCTCATGAGTCTCTCCGCCCATAAGATCGGTGGGCCAGCAGGTGCCGGTGCGTTGATTTTGCGCCAGGGGCTTGAGCTGCTGCCGCAGATCGTTGGTGGGGGCCAGGAGAAGCGGCGGCGAGCGGGCACCGAGAACGTGCCGGGTATTGCGGGTTTTGGCGCAGCGGCGGCGGAGGCTGCGGGCGAAGTCGCAAAAATCGACCGCCAGGCCGTGCTGCGCGACCGTTTCGAGGCGGCCCTCGGCGCGCTCGCGGTGGTCCACGGCACACTGGCACCGCGCCTGGCCAATACGAGCTGCTTGTCCATGCCGGGTGTCGCGGCCGAGACCCAGGTGATGGCGTTTGATCTCGACGGCATAGCCGTGGGTGCGGGCTCTGCCTGCAGCTCCGGCAAGATCGCCACCAGCCATGTGCTTGCAGCCATGGGCATTGCGCGTCCCCTTGCGGATGCCGCCATCCGGGTCAGCTTCGGCTGGGCCAGCCGGGATGACGATGTCGACCTTCTGGTCGACGCCTGGAAAACACTCCATCGGCGAGTTGCCGGTGAGGCGGCGCAGAAAAGTGCCGCGTAAGATGGAGCAAGAGGGGAGAATGGCCGAGGTCAACGAGCGGGCGAACATTAAGCTGCCCGTCTATCTCGACAATCAGGCGACGACGCCGACCGACCCGCGTGTGGTTGAGGCGATGCTGCCGTTCTTCACGAAGAAGTTCGGCAATCCGCATTCGCGCAGCCACGCCTTTGGCTGGGAGGCGGAAGAGGCGGTTGAGGCGGCCCGCAGTGAAGTGGCGTCGATCATCGGTGCCGATCCCAAGGAGATCGTCTTTACCTCCGGTGCGACCGAATCCAACAACCTGGCGATTAAGGGTGTCGCGCGCTTTTATGAGGATCGCAAGCGTCACATCATTACGGTGCAGACAGAGCATAAGTGCGTCATCGATTCCTGCCGCGCTCTCGAACAAGAGGGTTTCGAGGTGACCTATCTGCCGGTTAGACCGGACGGGCTGATCGAGCTCGATGTGCTGGTCGATGCCATTCGAGATGACACGGTGCTGGTTTCCGTGATGGGTGTGCACAATGAGATTGGCATTATCCAGCCCTTGGCCGAAATTGGCGCGCTGTGCCGTGAGCGTGGCGTCTTTTTCCATTCGGATTGCGCCCAGGCCGTCGGTAAGATTCCACTCGACGTAAACGACATGAAGATCGACCTTATGAGCATCTCGGGTCACAAGATCTATGGCCCCATGGGTATTGGTGCTCTCTATGTGCGCCGGCGGCCGCGCGTGCGTCTGCGCGCCCTGATAAGCGGCGGCGGACAGGAGCGCGGCATGCGCTCCGGCACTTTGCCGGCGCCGCTTTGCGTTGGTCTCGGCGCAGCCTGCCGCATTGCCCAGCAGGAGATGCCGGCTGAGGCCGAGCGAACGGGTATGTTAGCGCGCCGACTTTATGATGGCATCACCAGCCAGATATCCGACGTCATTCTTAATGGCGACGCCGAGAAGCGGGTGCCCGGCAACCTCAATCTGAGCTTCGCCTATGTCGAGGGTGAATCGATGATGATGGCTGTCAAAGATTTGGCGGTCTCCTCGGGCTCGGCCTGCACCTCGACTTCGCTCGAGCCGTCCTATGTGCTGCGGGCGATGGGCGTGGATCGGGAGTTGACGCATACGTCTATTCGCTTCGGCATTGGCCGATTCAATACAAAGGCAGAAATCGACTATGCCGTGGAGACCATTGTCGACCATGTCGGGCGCCTGCGCGAAATGAGCCCGCTTTGGGAAATGGTCCAGGAAGGCATAGATCTCAAATCTATTCAGTGGAGCGAGCACTGAGTGTGGCAAGGGCCCGAGACAAGGGGAGGTGAGGCAATGGCCTACGACAACAAAGTCATCGATCACTACGAGAACCCGCACAATGTGGGCGCGCTCGACAAGGCTGATCCCAGTGTTGGCACTGGGCTGGTCGGTGCGCCGGCCTGCGGTGACGTGATGAAGCTGCAGATCAAAGTGGACGAGCATGGTGTTATCGAAGATGCCAAGTTCAAGACCTTCGGCTGTGGCTCCGCGATTGCTTCAAGCTCTCTGGCAACGGAATGGATCAAGGGCAAATCGCTTGACGATGCTGAATCCATCGAGAATACGCAGATTGCTGAGCACCTCGCTCTGCCGCCGGTCAAGATTCATTGCTCGGTCTTGGCTGAGGATGCCATCAAGGCGGCCGTTCGAGACTATCGGGACAAGCACGACGCAGCGGACGAGGCAGCGGAGCAGGGAAACTGAGAACTATGACCGAACAGCAACACGCCCCCGTCTCCGGCCAGCGACCACCGCCGCCCGCCATCATCACGATCAGCGATGCCGCGGCCGCGCGGATCCATATCATCCTCGAAGAGCGCGGCAAGAAAAGCGCAGGCATACGCGTCGGTGTGCGCAACGCCGGCTGCTCGGGGCTTGCCTATACGCTCGAATATGCCGATAGCATCGAGAATTTCGAAGAGGTGGTGGTTGATAAGGGCGTGACAGTTATCATCGACCCCAAGGCGGTAATGTTTCTCATCGGCAGCGAGATGGACTATGTCGAGGAAACCCTGAGTTCGGGTTTCACTTTCAATAATCCCAATGAGAAGGGTAAGTGCGGCTGCGGTGAATCCTTCCACGTATAAGCCCTGCTGGTCCTGCAAGGGACCGGTGGCGAGCGGGCTTGCCTTTTGTAATACCTGTCAGGCCGTGCAGCCCCCGGGTCAAGCGGATCATTTCGCGCGGCTCGGCCTGGCACCTACCTTTGCGCTCGATGGGGTGGAGCTTGAACGCTGCTATCTTATGCTCCAGCGGCGCCTACATCCTGACCGTTTCGCGACCAGCGGCGGCCGTGAGCGCGAGCTCTCAATGCAGCAGGCGACAAGCCTCAACGATGCCTATGAGACCTTGCATTCGCCCTTGCGGCGCGCGGAATACCTACTCGCTCTTGCCGGAGAGGTCGCCAGCGAGAACGACACCGAGGTGCTGATGGAGGCGCTTGCGGATCGCGAGACCCTGGCCGATGCTGACGGCGATGGCGTGAGCGCGCTCGCCGACGATGTTGCCTTACGCCGAGAGGCTTGTATCGCGGCACTGGGTGAGGCCTTCGCGGGCGACCACCTGACCGAGGCGGGTGCGCTCACGGGTCGCCTCGCCTATCTCGACAAGGTTGCCAGTGAGGCCCGAGTGCGACGGGTCGCACTGGCTGAAAGTGCTTGATGCTACTCGATATTCACGAGCCAGGTGAGACTCCGCTGCCGCACGAGTCGGTAACCGCCGTAGGCATCGATTTGGGTACGACCAATTCGGTGGTGGCGATCGCGCAGTCCGGTAGCGTCGAAGCCATCCGCGACCTTTGTGGCCAAGCGCTACTGCCGTCCGTCGTCGCCTATGACGAGGATGGCGTGCGCGCTGTTGGCACTGAGGCCGTCGCCGTCCTCGCCGAGGACCCCGATGCGGTGGTCTCCTCGGTCAAGCGCCTCATGGGTCGCGGGTCAGAGGATCTCAAATCGCTTGCCGGTACCTTGCCTTTTTCTATCGATTCTGACAGCGACGGTGGCATGGTCCGGCTCGGCGTTAAGGGCCACGGGCTGAGCCCTATCCAGATTTCGGCCGAGATTTTGCGCGCCATGCGCGAGCGCGCCGAAGCGGGCCTCGGCCACGCCGTCGAGCGCGCCGTGATCACTGTGCCGGCCTACTTTGACGATGCCGCCCGCGCCGCCACCAAGGACGCGGCAAAGCTCGCGGGCCTCGACGCCCTGCGGCTGGTCAATGAGCCCACCGCGGCGGCGCTGGCTTACGGCCTTGATAAAGGCGCGGAAGGTCTCTACGCGGTCTTCGATCTCGGCGGCGGTACCTTTGATATCTCTATTCTGCGTCTCAAGCAGGGCATCTTCCAGGTGCTCGCGACAGGCGGTGATGGGGCGCTCGGCGGCGACGATTTCGACCACGCCTTGGCCGATCACTGGCTCTCCAGCCAAGGCATTACCAGTCTCGACAGTGGTGGCGTCAAACACCTGCTGGCGGCAGCACGCGAGGCCAAGGAGGCCATGAGCGATGCCGAATCCGGCACCTTCGAGGTTGTACTGGCCGGCGAACTTGTTTCGCTTGTGCTCGATCGGGTTACCTTCGAAGGCCTCATAGCCGAGACGGTGGATCGCACGTTATCCATCTGTCGCCGGGTGCTGGCCGATGCCGATATGTTGCCCGGCGATGTTGCCGGCGTAGTGCTGGTTGGTGGGGCCACACGCGTACCGCTTGTGCGTCGCCGCGTTGCCAAACTGTTTGGGCGCGAGCCGCTCGCCGACATCAATCCAGACGAGGTCGTGGCGCATGGCGCCGCGTTGCAAGCCGAGGCGCTCACGGCCGGCTCGGACACGCTACTGCTTGACGTTGTACCCCTGTCACTCGGCATCGAGACCATGGGCGGGCTGGTCGAGAAGATCATCCATCGCAACACACCGATTCCGGTGGCCAAGGCGCAAGAGTTCACCACCTATCAGGATGGCCAGACGGACATGATTGTCCATGTCGTCCAGGGCGAGCGAGAGATGGTCGACCAGAACCGTTCGCTGGCCCGCTTCGAGCTCTCCGGCATTCCACCCCAGGTGGCAGGCGCGGGGCGTGTGCGTGTCAGCTTCGCTGTCGACGCTGATGGCCTACTCACGGTCACGGCAGGCGAGGAGACTACGGGTACTGAGACACGGGTCGAGGTCAAGCCTTCCTATGGCCTCGCGGAAGGCGAGATCGAGCGCATGCTGCTGGCCAGCATGGAGCATGCGCGCGAGGACGTCACGCGGCGCTTGTTGGCGGAAGCGCGGGTCGAGGCGGAGAGGGTGCGCATCGCTACCGAGGCGGCGCTGGCGGCCGACGCAACCCTGCTCGAAGATGGCGAGAGCGAAGTGATTGGCGAGGCGCTTTCCGTACTTGGCGAAGCCGTTGCCGGCGAGGATCGCGACGCCATCGATGCCGCCGTGGTGGAGCTCGATGCTGCGGCCCAGCCCTTCGCTCAGCGGCGCATGGACACGGCCTTCGCCGCCGCCCTGTCGGGCCAGACCGTCGTGTCTCTCGGAGATGGTTAATATGCCCCAGGTAATTTTCGTCGAGCCCCGGGGTACGCGCCACGAGATCGACGCCCGAGTGGGCCAGTCACTACTCGAGATCGCCCACGCTAACGATCTTGATCTGGAAGGCTCCTGCGAGGGCTCGCTCGCCTGCTCGACCTGCCACGTGATTGTCGACGAGGCCTTTTACGACAAGCTGCCAGAGCCGACCGAGGACGAGGACGACATGCTTGACCTCGCCTTCGCGCTCACCCACACCTCGCGTCTCGGCTGCCAGATCGTGATGACCGACGAACTCGATGGGCTCACCGTGACCTTGCCGCCGGCAACCCGTAACGTGCTGCTCGGCTGAGGAGGTGTCCATGAAGTGGACCGACATCTACGATATCGCCATCGCGCTGGAAGAGCGCCACGCGGATGCGGATAACGTCAACTTGCGCTTCACGGACCTGCACCGCTGGGTGACCGAGCTGCCCGATTTCGAAGACGAGTCCGAGGGCTCCAACGAGAAGGTCCTCGAGGCCATCCAGATGGCCTGGATCGAGGAACGTGATTAGAGCATGACTTTGTTCGACCGTTTGCGTGAGGCGGCGGCGGATCCCTGGCGTGACTACTGCCACCACCCCTTCGTTTCCGGGCTTGCCGACGGCAGTTTGCCGAAGGCGGCCTTTCAGCACTATCTGACGCAGGACTATCTGTTTCTCATCCAGTTCGCCCGTGCCTATGCTCTTGCCGCTTTCAAGGCGGATACGCTGGAGGACATGCGCGCGGCCGCTACTACCATGTCGGCGTTGATCCATATCGAGATGCGCCTGCACGTGGAATACTGTGCCGGCTGGGGCCTCGACGAGACGGCGATGGCCGCGGCATCGGAAGCTATGGAAACCACCGCATATACGCGCTTCGTACTCGATTGCGGCCAGCGTGGCGACGTGCTCGACCTGATCGTGGCGCTGGTGCCCTGCGTCGTCGGCTATGCCGAGATCGGCGCCCGCCTTGGTAGCGATGCGGCCACGAAACGCAACGGCAATCCCTATCTGGCTTGGATCGAGATGTATGCGGGGGCGGAATACCAGGAGGTCAGCGAAGCGGCCCGCACCCAGCTCGATCGGCTCGGCGTGGCGCGTGGCGCGGATGCCCGCTTTGCCGCGCTGGCAGAGACCTTTGCCCAAGCAACCCGTCTCGAGATCGATTTTTGGGAGATGGGTTGGCGAGTGGGCGCGTCATGATCGCCCTTGACGGGGTGGCTGCGGGGGCGCGGGTGGTGGTTGCCATGTCGGGCGGTGTCGACAGCTCGGTCACGGCGGCGCTGCTGGCAGCAGCGGGCTACGACGTGATCGGCATCACCTTGCAGCTCTATGATCATGGCGAGGCGACAGAAAAGGCCAACAGCTGTTGTGCTGGGCGCGACATTAGCGACGCACGCCGCGTCGCCGCCCAACTCGGTATTCCCCATTACGTGCTCGACTATGAAAGTCGCTTTCGCGAGGCGGTAATCGACGACTTTGCTGACTCCTATCTGGCTGGCTACACGCCGATTCCCTGCGTGCGCTGCAACCAAACGGTCAAGTTTCAGGACCTGCTGGCTTGCGCCCGCGATCTTGGTGCGGCGGCGCTCGCCACCGGTCATTACGTGCGCCGCATAGCCGGGTCGGATGGTCCCGAGTTGCACCGTGCCGGAGAGCTTGCGCGCGACCAAAGTTACTTTCTCTTTGCCACCACGGCCGAACAGCTTGCTTATCTGCGCTTCCCGCTCGCCGACGTGCCGAAGGCCGAGGTGCGGGCCGAGGCCGCGCGGCTCGCCCTGCCCGTGGCAGAAAAGCCTGACAGTCAGGACATCTGTTTCGTGCCCGAGGGCGACTATGCGGACCTAGTCGAAAAGCTGCGTCCCGGCGCCCTCGATCCGGGACCGATCGAGCTCGCGGACGGCACGAAGATCGGCCATCATACGGGTATCATTGGCTTCACGGTCGGCCAGCGCAAGGGCTTGCGTGTGGCTTGGCCCGAGCCGCTTTACGTGCTGCGTATCGAGCCGGCGCGTCAAGCCGTGGTGGTGGGACCCAAGGCTGCGCTTGAGCAGACCGCGCTGACGCTCTTCGAGACTAACTGGCTCGCCGCGCCCGGCGCCGATCAGACGCTGACGGTCAAGCTGCGCTCCACTCACCCGGGCGCCTCAGGCACTGCTTGCACCCTATCCGGCGGGCGCTGCGACATCACCCTCGACGTCCCCGCCGGGGCCATCGCGCCGGGCCAGGCGGCGGTGCTCTATGACGGCAGCAAAATGCTTGGCGGCGGTTGGATAGAGCGCCCCGTCTTGACAGCACACGCCCCCAACCGTATAGCCCTGCATCCTGGTGCGGCGGAGTAGCTCAGTCGGTAGAGCAGGGGAATCATAATCCCTGTGTCGGGGGTTCAAGTCCCTCCTCCGCTACCAGCCAAACATCTATGTTCTTGCTAAGAAAGACCGTCTGCCGATCTATGCTTCCCGCTTATGGTAAACGCGTAGAGTGTGTAACTCGTGTGTGGTCGTTTTAGCGATTTGCCCAGGCGTCACGAACCATCATCCTATTGCAGTATCGCGCCGATTGCGTCGATGCCGGCCTGAGAGCACTGTTCGTCTTCATCCCCACTCGCACCGCTGACGCCGATACTGCCAATATGCGCACCACTTTCAGTGATTATCGGAAGGCCGCCTGGAAAAGCAGCAAACCCCGACAACTCTGCGATGCCAGGAACAGGTCCGGGCTCGCCATCTTTCCCATAGGCTAGCTCTCCGAACCGTCGCGACGAAAACGGAAAGTTCGACGAAGTAGTAGCCTTCATATTAGCGACCAGGATACTACCCAGAAAAGCGTTTTCCTGACGGCGAAACAGCTTCAGATTTCCTCCGTCGTCATAGATTGCGATATTTACGGGTCGAAAGCCTTGGGCCTGCTGTAGGGCCTCGCAAGCTTCAGCCATTTTTTTGGCCATCTTGAGTGTCAAAATAGGTTTCTGCTCCAGCGCCTGCGCGGAAAAGCCGGCGAGCAACATCAGGGCCGCGGCGAGCGCCGTGGTGGTCGAAAACATAAACCGAAACATCTTGTCCTCCCTTACATCCATATTCTAAAAATGAACGGCAAAAGCTACCGCCTCATTCAAAGCCGGAGACAGCGAACGGCTAAAGAGACCGGCTAATCGCCACCAAACACCGAGTTGTCCCGGTAGGTCCATTCTGCTTTGCTGCTGGCACTTTCGCATCATCGCTTCAAGAGGTAAAGACAAGGGCCTTCGTCACTCGGAAGCGGATATAGCTGAGGCGGTATCCGCCGCCGCGCTCGCCAATCTTGACCAGCGTAGCCGTGCATCAGCCGGCTGTTACTGGTGTGTTATCTGCTTAAGGTAAGGACCCTTTGTTTTGAACCTATGGCCGCAAGGTAGAACAACTAAAGGTCGGCGCTTGTGACGGTTCAACGGAGGTGATTGCCGAGAGTTGCTTAGCCGGTTGAAGGCATGAGTAAATTCAAGGTGAGAACCAAAAACATAAAAATTCTAAATAGGGTGGAACTTATCAAATACGAGAACAAGTGATACGGATAGTACAACTCTAGGAAGAAGGTACGGCTGAGCTATTTATATGCTTTGGATCTCCGCGTACCGCGGGGGATGGACAGTAGAGCTTAGTCAGGGAGTGTTCAATATGGGCCAGACACACTCGGATAACACGGGCACAGCCGGAGGAGGACTAAGGCGGTTTTGGCTCGCCGCCTTTGTGGTGATTTCCTCCTGCTGCTGGGCGGCGCAAGCGCACGCTCAGCACCACGGGCCTCCGGTAGCACCGCCACCTGCACCTGTCGTGCGAGTGCCTATAGCGCCACCTCCCATCCCCCAGCTCATGATGCCGCCGCAGGCTAATGAGGGAGTGACCCCACAGCCAGAATCCGAACAACAAGGCGACCAGCGCATCATGAAGTCGCGGGCGGCCGTACAAGAGTCGACAGTGCAACGAGCCGACCCAGTTGCAGATCCGGATCGCGGCCCTCCTCCGCCTGATTGCGTGGGCAGCGGCGCCTGCGTTACAGCGGCGGTCGGAATCGAGGCGGTTCTTGAGGTCGCTCCAGGAATCCCGCCACTCGAGGCGGACACCAGGTTCTTTATCGACCGGTCGAACGGCGGTTCTCAGCCAACCGACGTCCGGCTGATCATGGATTACGGTAGCTATGTTTCGGCGGCGGGTGACCAGATCGTTGCCGTGGATACGACGACCG